>NZ_SOKV02000037.1:0-32853 GCF_004407025.1 Paracoccus sp. DMF | reverse complement strand
GGCCGAGGCGAAGGCGCGCGGCTACGACACCAAGGTCATGCGCAAGGTCATCGCGCTGCGCAAGCGCGACAAGGACGACATCGCCGAAGAGGAAGCCATCCTCGAGATGTACAAGGCCGCATTGAACATGATCTAGTGCCGAGGAGGCGACCAGCGGCTTGGGATCTGCCGGTGCCTTGCCCTGGGCCTGCAGGGCTGAGGCATGATCTCGCTTCTGCGCGGTATCGGACGACTGGACTGCCCTGGAAAAGTGGCGAGCACCGACTGGCGAGTCAGGAGGTGCTCCATGCCAGGTGCCAGGCCTTGGTCCCTCCTCCAACCGCGCCCGGCGCCCGGCGTATCCGCTGTTCGGCGCGGAGATCTTGCGCCGGGTCTGGCCGGCATGGGCGCGGTCGGGCTGGGCGAAAGCCCGGCGGATCGCGGCAGCCGAGACAGTTCTGGCCGCGCGAGACATGGCAAGGACGTTCCATCCAGTAAACGCGACAGCGCTGCCAGGTGGCTTCGAAAACCCGGGCGATAGCGGCCTTGAGGCCGGCAGGGGGTCGAGGCGGGGCACATACGGTCCAGCGGGCCGTTTTGCCGCCGAGGGCTGTTCACCAGCCGGATCCTGCCAATCAGGGAACGCAGGAACTCGATCCAGAAGGTCTCGGCTTGCAAAGGTCCGATAGCAAGACCAAGGATCTCGCCGGCTGTTGGCGGCGACGGCGATCAGGACGCGACCGGCGCGATGCGACCGCCCTGGCGCATCTTCAGGGAGCTGGCGTCCAGTCAGAGATAGGCCATTCGGGCGGTTCAGGCCCTCGGCAAGCCTCTCGCCATTCGCCACAGGTCTTGAACCAGGGACGCAGCATGGCTCATTCCCTGCACAGCTTCGACACGGTGCTTTTCGAGGTGCCGCCCCATCGTCTGCCCCCAGTTCGGGCATCGGGCAATTGGTGCGGCTGCGATGCGATGGGGCGGGCGAGAGGGGCGGCGAGGGCACCGGGGTGACACGGATCCTGCCGGGGCAGGGCCGCACATTTTTTCCGTCACCTATCTCGGCTTGCCTGCGGCTCGGGGCGTTGCTAGGTTGCGGCACACGACCGGACGAGCCGGGCACAAGACGATCTCGGTGTGCAGGGCGCGGACATGGGAGCGAATTGATAAAACGAAGCAGGTGCCCTCCGGGAATGGTTCGGCCTGGTCTCGCCGTCCCTGCGGTCGGCACCATGTTGGCCGCGAGGCCGGGGCCTTGCCGGTCGGCCGGTCCCGCCAGATCCGGCTCTGTTTTCTAGGCCGAGGACGACATGCCCTTTACCATCGCCATCGACGGGCCGGCCGCTTCGGGCAAGGGGACCATCGCCCGCGCCCTGGCGCAGGAGCTGGGCTTTCAGCATCTGGACACCGGGCTCTTGTATCGTGCCGTGGGCGCGCTTGGCGGCGATCCGGTCGCAGCGGCGCGCGGTCTGGCGCCGGGGGATCTGGCCCGCGACGACCTGCGCACGGCCGAGGCCGGCCAGGCCGCGAGCCGCGTCGCCGCCATCCCCGAGGTTCGGGCCGCCCTGGTCGATTTCCAGCGCCGTTTCGCCCGGGCCGAGCCCGGCGCGGTGCTGGACGGGCGCGACATCGGCACGGTGATCTGCCCCGAAGCCGAGCTGAAGCTTTATGTCACCGCCAGCGACGACGTGCGCGCGCGCCGCCGCGCGCTGGAATTGCAGGCCGACGAAACCGCCATCCTGGCCGAGCTGCGCGAACGCGACGCCCGCGACGCCGCCCGCGACGTGGCGCCGATGCGCCCGGCCGGAGACGCGCTGCTTCTGGACACCAGCGACATGAGTATCGAACAGGCGGTGGCCCGCGCCATCGCCGCGGCGAGGAGGGCCGGAGCATGAGCATCTTGACCGAACTGACCGTGCCGGTGCTGCAGGCGCCGATGGCCGGCACCGCGACGCCGGCGCTGGCGGCCGAGGTCAGCTTGGCGGGTGCCCTGGGCGGCATGGGCCTTGCGACCGTCAGCGCCGCGCAAGGGGCGGCGATGATGGCCGAGGTGCAGGAGCGCATCGGCTCGAACCGCTATCACGTCAACCTGTTCTGCCACCGCCCGGCCGCGGCCGATCCGGCACGCGAGGCGGCCTGGCTCGACTATCTATCCCCGGAATTCCGCCGCGCCGGCGCTGAACCCCCCGCCGCGCTGCGCGAGATCTTTACCAGCTTCCTGGTCGACGAGGCCATGCTGGCCGCGGTGGTCGCGGCGCGGCCGGCGCTGGTCAGCTTTCACTTCGGCCTGCCGCGCGTCGACCAGCTGGCGGCGCTGCGCGCCAGCGGGGCGCTGCTCGCGGGCTCGGCCACCTCGTTGGCCGAGGGCGAGGCGATCCGCGACGCCGGGCTCGATGCCATCATCGCCCAAGGCTACGAGGCCGGCGGCCATCGCGGCATCTTCGACCCGGACGGACCGGACGAGCAGCTTTCGACCATGGCGCTGATCGAGGCCCTGCGCCCCTTGGGCCTGCCGCTGGTTGCGGCGGGCGGCATCATGGACGGGCGCGATGCCGTGCGCTATCTTGATGCCGGCGCGGTCGCGGTGCAGATGGGCACCGCCTTCGTCGCCTGCCCGGAATCCGCGGCCAAGGCCCCGCATCGCGCCCTTCTGGGCCAGCCGGGGCAGGAGACGGTGATGACGCGGGCGATCTCGGGCCGGCCGGCGCGCGGCTTTCCCAACCGGCTGACCGCGCTTGGCGCCAGCGCCGAGGCGCCGCCCCTGCCGGATTATCCGATCACCTATGACGCCGGCAAGGCGCTGGCCGCCGCCGGCGGCACCGATTACGCGGCGCAATGGGCCGGCACCGGCTATGCCCGGGCGCGCGCGATGCCTGCCGCGGACCTGGTCGCGCTGTTGGCCGATGAGATCGCTGAGGCCCGCAAAACCGGCTGAAAGCCTTGCCTCGCCGGGCAATCGCCGCTATATGGCGCCCGTCGGGACAAGCGATGGGGCCAGGACAGGCCGCTTCACATCAGGGTCGGGCGCAAGCCGCGACCCTTTGCGCTTATCCCGGATGACTACAAAAAGACCGGCGGAGCCAACCGCAAGGCCAGAAAACCGTGCAAAGGAAACTGATTATATATGTGCGCTAAAGCGACCATGGAGGAATTCGAGGCCCTCCTGAACGAAAGCCTCGAAATCGACACCCCGGACGAAGGTTCGGTCGTCAAGGGCAAGGTCATCGCCATCGAGGCGGGCCAGGCCATCATCGACGTCGGCTACAAGATGGAAGGCCGCGTCGATCTGAAAGAATTCGCGAATCCCGGCGAAGCCCCGAACATCCAGGTCGGCGACGAGGTCGAGGTCTATCTGGACCGCGTCGAGAACGCCCGTGGCGAAGCCTCGATCTCGCGCGAGAAAGCCCGCCGCGAGGAAGCCTGGGACCGCCTGGAAAAAGCCTATGCCGCCGAGGAGCGCGTCGAAGGCGCCATCTTCGGTCGCGTCAAGGGCGGCTTCACGGTCGACCTGGGCGGCGCTGTCGCCTTCCTGCCCGGATCGCAGGTTGACGTGCGCCCCGTGCGCGATGCCGGCCCGCTGATGGGTCTGAAACAGCCGTTCCAGATCCTGAAGATGGATCGCCGCCGCGGCAATATCGTCGTGTCGCGCCGCGCCATCCTGGAGGAGTCCCGCGCCGAACAGCGCGCCGAAGTCATCGCCAACCTGACCGAAGGTCAGACGGTCGAGGGCGTGGTCAAGAACATCACCGAATACGGTGCCTTCGTTGACCTGGGCGGCGTCGACGGCCTGCTGCACGTCACCGACATGGCCTGGCGCCGCGTCAACCACCCGTCCGAGATCCTGTCGATCGGCGAGACCGTCAAGGTCCAGGTCGTCAAGATCAACAAGGACACCCACCGCATCAGCCTGGGCATGAAGCAGCTGCAGGCCGATCCGTGGGATACCGTGGGCTCGAAGTTCCCGATCGGCTCGGTGCATTCCGGCCGCGTGACCAACATCACCGACTACGGCGCCTTCGTGGAGCTGGAAGCCGGCGTCGAGGGCCTGGTCCACGTCTCGGAAATGAGCTGGACCAAGAAGAACGTCCACCCCGGCAAGATCGTCTCGACCTCGCAAGAGGTTGACGTGATGGTGCTGGAGATCGACGAAGCCAAGCGCCGCGTGTCGCTGGGTCTGAAGCAGACCATGCGCAACCCGTGGGAAGTCTTCGCCGAGACCCACCCGGTCGGCACCGTCATCGAGGGCGAAGTCAAGAACATCACCGAATTCGGTCTGTTCGTCGGCCTGGAAGGCGATATCGACGGCATGGTCCACCTGTCGGACATCTCGTGGGATGCCCGCGGCGAGGACGCGATCCAGGACTTCCGCAAGGGCGACGTCGTCAAGGCGGTCGTGCAGGAAGTCGACATCGACAAGGAACGCATCTCGCTGTCGATCAAGGCGCTGGAAAACGACGCCATGGCCGAAGCGGTCGAAGGCGTGAAGCGCGGCTCGGTCATCACCGTCACCGTGACGGCGATCGAGGACGGCGGCATCGAGGTCGAATACAACGGCATGAAATCCTTCATCCGTCGTTCGGACCTGGCCCGCGACCGTCAGGACCAGCGCCCCGAGCGCTTCCAGGTCGGTGACCATGTCGATGTCCGCGTCACCAATATCGACACCAAGACCCGTCGCCTGGGCCTGTCGATCAAGGCACGCGAGATCGCGGAAGAGAAGGAAGCCGTCGAACAGTATGGCAGCTCGGATTCGGGCGCCTCGCTGGGCGACATCCTGGGCGCCGCGCTGAAGAACAAGGGCTGATCCGCGCGATCGGCTGAAAATGGCGCCCCCGGTCTGCCGGGGGCGCTTTTCATTGCCCGGCCGGCATTTCTGCACCATAAAGTGTTGATATATACCGCAACCAAACCGCGTCCGGCCGCGTTCACCGATTGATTGCCCGGCTGCCCGGACTATGATCGGGCGACAGGAACCCTTGGACCCTCCAGATTCAGGAAGCGCAATGATCCGATCCGAACTGATCCAGAAAATCTCCGAGGAGAATCCCCACCTGTTCCAGCGCGACGTCGAGCGGATCGTGAACACGGTGTTCGAAGAGATCATCGACGCCATGGCGCGCGGCGACCGGGTCGAGCTGCGCGGCTTCGGCGCCTTCTCGGTGAAAAAGCGCGACGCGCGCCAGGGCCGCAACCCCCGCACCGGCGAGTCGGTCAGCGTGGACGAAAAGCACGTGCCCTTCTTCAAGACCGGCAAGCTTCTGCGCGAACGGTTGAACGGCGAGGCCGAATAGGCCAGATTGTCGCCGGCCCGTGAGGGCATTTCATTCTGCGGGGTAAGCCATGCGCGCGATCCGGTTCGCTTTCTTTGTCATTCTGGCCGTGGTGCTGGTGCTGGTCGCGGCAGCGAACCGCGACATGATCACCGTCAGCCTGCTGCCGCCGGCCGTGGCGCCCTTTGCCGGTGGGCAATGGTCGCTGACCATGCCGGCCTTCGTGGCGCTGTTCCTGGCCATGGTCTTCGGCGTGCTAGTCGGCCTCATCTGGGAATGGCTGCGCGAGTCGCATCTGCGCGCCGAATCCAACCGCCGCGCCCAGCACCTCGCCGATCTGCAGCGCGAGATGGGCCACCTGCGCCAGACCCAGGCCGCCGCGCCCCGCGACGAGGTGCTGGCGATCCTCGACAATGCCGGCAAGACGCCCGCCTCGGGCAGCACCCTGCCGGCGCCGCGCTGAAGCCATGGCCGTCTCCGTCAAGATCTGCGGCCTGACCGAGGCCGCCGGCCTCTCGGCGGCCGTCGAATCCGGTGCCCGCTATGTCGGCTTGGTCTTCTTCCCGAAATCGCCGCGCCACGTCAGTGCCGAACAGGCGGCGGCGCTGGCGGTGCAGGTGCCCTTGGGCATCGCCAAGGTCGGGCTCTTCGTGAACCCCGACGACGCGGCCTTGGCGGCGGTTCTGGAGCGCGTGCCCCTGGACCTGATCCAGCTGCACGGCGAGGAAACCCCGGCCCGGGTGGCCGAGGTCCGCGCCCTGACCGGCCTGCCGGTGATGAAGGCGGTCGGCGTGGCCGAGCCCGCCGATCTGGACCAGCTCTGGGACTATGGGCTGGTCGCGGACATGCTGCTGATCGATGCGAAACCCCCCAAGGGTGCCGAGCTGCCCGGCGGCAATGGCCTCGCCTTCGACTGGCGCCTGCTTGCCGGCCGGCAGATCCTGAAACCCTGGCTGCTCGCCGGCGGCCTGACCCCGGACAATGTGCACGAGGCGATCCGCCTGACCCGGGCGCCCGGCGTCGACGTGTCCTCGGGCGTCGAAAGCGCCCCCGGCGTCAAGGACCCCGAGCGCATCCGCCGCTTCGCCGCCCGCGCCACCGCGCCGATCCTGTGACGCCCCCCGTCGCCTTTCGCGAGGCCCGGCGCGACGAGGTTCCCGCGGTGCTGGCGCTCTTGCGCGACGACCCGCTGGGCCGCGGGCGCGAAAGCGGCGATCTCGCACCCTATCTCGCCGCTTTCGACGACATGCAGGCCGAGGCCGCGAACCGGCTGATCGTCGCCTGCTCGGGGATGACGTCATCGCCTGCTACCAGCTGACCTGCATCTCGGGCCTGTCGCTGACCGCCGCCCGCCGCGCCCAGATCGAGGGCGTCCGCGTCCGCCCCGACCTGCGCGGCCAGGGCATCGGCGCGGCACTGATCCGCGATGCCGAAACCCGCGCCCGCGCTGCCGGCTGCACGCTGCTGCAATTCACCACCAACCGCAGCCGGACCGACGCGCATCGCTTCTACGACCGGCTCGGCTTTACCGCTTCGCATATCGGATATAAGAAATCCCTCTGAGGGGACTTCTTTGCTCCCCAAATACCCACCCCGACCGCGCGCGAGGACAGCCATGGCCGAAGACCTGATCAACAGTTTCCTGAACGGGCCGGACGAACAGGGCCGCTTCGGCATCTTCGGCGGCCGCTTCGTCAGCGAGACGCTGATGCCGCTGATCCTGGACCTGCAAGCCGAATACGACCGCGCCAAGGACGACCCGAGCTTCTGGGCCGAGATGGACGATCTGTGGAAACATTACGTCGGCCGCCCCAGCCCGCTCTATTTCGCCCCGCGCCTGACCGAGGAACTGGGCGGCGCGAAGATCTATCTGAAACGCGAGGAACTGAACCACACCGGCAGCCACAAGATCAACAACGTGCTGGGCCAGATCCTGCTGGCGCGCCGCATGGGCAAGACCCGCATCATCGCCGAGACCGGCGCCGGCCAGCACGGCGTGGCGACGGCGACGGTCTGCGCCCGCTTCGGGCTGAAATGCATCGTCTACATGGGCGCGCATGACGTGGAACGCCAGGCGCCGAACGTCTTCCGCATGCGCCTGCTGGGCGCCGAGGTGGTGCCGGTGACCTCGGGGCGCGGCACGCTGAAGGACGCGATGAACGACGCGCTGCGCGACTGGGTCACCAATGTCCGCGACACCTTCTATTGCATCGGCACCGTCGCCGGCCCGCATCCCTATCCGGCCATGGTGCGCGACTTCCAGCGCATCATCGGGCGCGAGACCCGCTGGCAGCTCGAAGAGCAGGAAGGCAAGGGCCGGCTGCCCGACAGCGTGGTCGCGGCCATCGGCGGCGGCTCGAACGCCATGGGCCTGTTCCACCCCTTCCTCGACGATCCCTCGGTCCGCATCATCGGCGTCGAGGCCGGCGGCAAGGGCGTGGACGAGCGCATGCTGCATTGCGCCAGCCTGACCGGAGGCCGCCCGGGCGTGCTGCATGGCAACCGCACCTATCTGCTGATGGACGACGAGGGCCAGATCCTCGAGGGCCATTCGATCAGCGCCGGCCTCGACTATCCCGGCATCGGCCCCGAACACGCCTGGCTCAAGGAGCAGGGCCGCGCCGAATATGTCAGCGTGACCGACGACGAGGCGCTGGCCGCCTTCCAGACGCTCTGCGCGCTCGAGGGCATCATCCCGGCGTTGGAGCCCAGCCATGCGCTGGCCCATGTCATCAAGCTGGCGCCGACCCTGCCCAGGGATCACATCATGGTGGTGAACCTGTCGGGCCGGGGCGACAAGGACATCTTCACCGTGGCCAAACACCTTGGCTTCGACATGAAGATCTGAACGCGGCCCCCGTTCCGCACGCATCAGGACGCGCCCGGCGGCATCCGCCCCGGGCGCGTCCGGCGTTTGGGGGGGCGGGTCAGTGCGCGGCCCGGGCCTCGGCCACCAGTTCGGCCAGGTCGGCGCGCGGCAGATAGCCGAAGACCGCCCGGTCGCCGACGACGAAGCTGGGCGTGCCGACCAAGCCGATCTCGTCGGCCAGTTGCAGCGACCGCTCGATGCGGGCGGTGATCTCGGGCGCTTCCATGTCGCGTTGCAGCCGCGCCACGTCCAGCCCGACCTCGCGCGCGACGCGCAGCACCGAGGCCTCCTCGGCCCTGCCGCGCATGGCCATCAGCGCCCGGTGGAACTGCGGGTATTTCCCCTGCGCCCGCGCAGCCAGCGCGGCCCGGGCGGCATAATGCGAGCCCTCGCCGAAGATCGGGATCTCATGCACCACCAGCTTGACGCCGGGGTCGGATTTCAGGAAGGCCGTGACCTCGGGGGCGGATTTTCGGCAGAAGCCGCAATTGTAGTCGGAAAACTCGACCAGCACCACGTCGCCCCGCGCATTGCCCATGACCGGCAGGTCCGGCGCGTCGAAGACGGCGCGCTTGATCGCGGCGATCTCGGCCGCGTCCTGTGCCGGGGCAAGGCCCGGCACCAGCGACAACCCGAGGCTCAGCGCGACGGCGATTGCGGCAAGGGGGCGGCGCATGGGTGATCCTTTCCTCAGGGCTCCTCCTGAAAGCCATCGCGGCCCGGCCCGGTCAAGCGGGATGCCATGACATTTCCGTGCGGCTCGCTGCGGATCGCCTCGGCGATGCGGCGGATGCCCTCGGGGATGCGCTCGGCCGAGATCGAGGAATAGGCCAGCCGGAAGAAGCCCCGCCCGCGCGCCGGATCGGCAAAGAAGGGCCAACCCGGCTCGATCAGCACGTCGCGGGCCTTCAGCGTCTCGGTCAGCGCCGAGGAGTCGACGCCGCCGGTCGCCAGCCAGAAGCTGGAGCCGCCGTTGGCCTCGGGCGAGGCGAGGTGCAGGCCCTCGCGCGCGATGGCCTCCAGCATGACGGCCCGGCGGCGGGCATAGGCGCGGCGCATGCGGTTCGCCTGGGCGTCGTAATGGCCCAGCGACAGGAAATGCGCCAGCGTGCGCTGCATGTGGCCGGGCGGATGGCGTAGCGCCATGCCGCGCAGCGCCCGCGCCTCGGCGATGAAGCGGGGATCGGCGACCAGATAGCCCAGCCGCACGCCCGGAAACACCGATTTCGAGAAGCTGCCGATATAGATCACCGCCCCGGCCCGGTCGATGGCCTTGAGCGCGGGCGAGGGGGCGCCGGCGAAGGACATCTCGAATTCGTAATCGTCCTCGACCACGGCAAAGCCCTGCGCCTCGGCCCGCGCCAGCAGTTCCTTGCGGCGGGCCAGCGGCATGGTGGAATTGGTCGGGCATTGGTGGCTGGCGGTGGTAAAGACCGCGGCCACGCCCGCCGGCACCGCATCGGGCGGCAGGCCGTGGGCATCGACCGGCACCGGCAGGAGGCGCGCGCCGCTGGCCGACAGGATCTCGCGCTGGCCGGGATAGGACGGGTCCTCGACCGCGCAGGAGGCGCCGGGCCGCAGCAGCACCTGCGCCGCCAGCCACAGCGCGTTCTGCGCCCCCATGGTCAGCAGGATCTCGCCCTGATGGGCGGCGATGCCGCGCCGGGGCAGGATCTGGCGCGCGATGTGGTCGACCAGTTCGGCATCGTCGGCGTCGTAGAGATCGCCGGTCACGCTGTCGAATTCGCGCCGGCCCAGCGTGCGCATGGCGCAGTCGCGCCAGGCGGCGTGATCGACCAGCGTCGGATCGGCCTGGCCATAGATGAAGGGATAGGCAAAGCGGCGCCAGTCACGCTCGCGGTCCGACCGTCGGGCGCTGCCGAAGCGCCCCTCGAGCTTGCTGTCCCAGTCGAAGCGCGGCACCGCGGGGGCGGGGGCCGGGACAGAACCAGCCGGCTCGGCCTCGAGATGCCGCTCGATGGCGTCCGAGATGAAATGACCGGCGCGGTCGCGGCTGGCCAGGTAGTCGGTCGAGACCAGCTCGGCGAAGGCCTGCGCCACCGTCACCCGCGCCACGCCCAGATGCCGGGCCAGCGCCCGGGTCGAGGGCAGCTTTTCCCCGGCCCGGAACCGGCCCGCCGTCACCGCCGCAATGATCTGGCGGCGCAGCTGCACCTGCAAGGGCAGGCCGGCGCCGTGGTCCAGGAAGAATGCGTCGGGGGGAATGGGCATGGCGGATCCGCGGCGGCTGTCGGAGGATCACTCCTCCGAATGCCGCCGCGGATCAAGTCCCGTCAGCCAAAGACCTTGCTCAGCGCCCGGTCGATGGTGTCGGTGATGCGGTCGATGTCGCTCTCGGTGGCGATCAGCGCCGGCGACAGGCAGAGCGTGTTGTTGAACCCGGGCAGCGAGCGGTTGGTCGCGCCGATGATGACGCCCTGCGCCAGGCATTCGGCGACCACGGCCTGAACCTTCTTCTCGTCCATCGGCTCGCGGGTCTTGCGGTCGGAGACCAGCTCGGCGCCGCAGAACAGGCCCTTGCCGCGCACGTCGCCGATGACGGCGTGCTTGTCCATCAGCGAGGTCAGGTTGTCCAGCACCCGGTTGCCCATGGCGATGGTGTTTTCCAGCAGGTTCTCTTCCTCGATGATGCGCATGTTCTCGATCGCCGCCACCGGCCCCGAGGTGCAGCCGCCGAAGGTCGAGATGTCGCGGAAGAAGCTCATGCCGTCCTCGGGTCTGTCCTTGAACATCTCGAAGACGCGCTCGGTGGTGACGGTGCAGGAGATCGCGGCATAGCCCGAGGCGACGCCCTTGGCCATGGTCACGAAATCCGGCTGAATCCCGTAATGCTGATAGCCGAACCAGGTGCCGGTGCGGCCCAGCCCGCAGACCACCTCGTCGATATGCAGCAGGATGTCGTATTTGCGGCAGATCTCCTGCACGCGCTGCCAATAGCCTTCGGGCGGGGTGATGACGCCGCCGCCGGCGGTCACCGGCTCCAGCACGATGGCGCCGACGGTATCGGGTCCCTCGCGCAGGATCACCTCCTCGATGGCGTCGGCGGCACGCTCGCCGTAGTTTTCCACGTCCCATTGCTTGCGGTATTCCAGGCAATGCGGAACGCGCACGAAGCCGTCGGGGAAGGGACCGTAGGCGGTGGCGCGCTGGTCCTGGCCGCTGGTCGCCAGCGTGCCGATGGTGGTGCCGTGATAGTCGCGGTCGCGGTAGAGGATCTTCCACTTGCGGCCGCCGTGGTGGTTCGCCGCGATCTGGCGCACCATCTTGTAGACCTTCTCGTTCGCCTCGGAGCCCGAGTTCGAGTAATAGACCCGGCTCATGCCCGGCATTTTCTCGATCAGCTTCTGGGCGAAGATGGCGCCCGGCACGGTGCCGGCGGCGCCGGCGTAATAGTTCAGCTTGATGAGCTGGTCGCGGATCGCATTGGCGATGCTTTCGCGGCCATAGCCGACGTTGACGGTCCAGACCCCGCCCGAGACCGCGTCCAGGAACTCGCGTCCGGTCGCATCCCACAGCTTCATGCCCTTGCCCTCGACGAAGACGCGGGGGTCGATGGTCTCGTATTGCTTGTGCTGGCTGAGGTGGTGCCAGACATGGGCGCGGTCGGCCTCGACCACATGCGACATGTCGTTGGGATTCAGATCAAGCGTCATGGCCGGGCTCCTGCGGCAAAGGGGTTTCATCCTGACTGCGCCTGAAACGGGCAAAGGGATAGAGCCAGATTGCGCGAATAGATGAGGCCAGACCTGACGAGAGGTCAGGGGGCCGGTCGGCCCCCTGACGGATCATTCCATGAAGAAGGCGAAGCGGATCACGAAAAGCGCCGCCACGATCCAGGTCGCCGCGTGAACCTCGCGCGCGCGTCCGGTCAAGAGCTTGATCGCGGCGTAGCTCACGAAGCCGAAGGCCAGGCCGTTGGCGATGGAATAGGTGAAGGGCATCATCAGCGCGGTCAGCACCGCCGGCGCGCTTTCGGTGACGTCGCCCCAGCTGATCTCCTCGAACTCGCGCACCATCAGGCAGGCGACATAGAGCAGCGCCGGCGCCGTGGCATAGGCCGGGACCGAGCCGGCGAGCGGGGCGAAGAACATCGCCAGCAGGAACAGCACGGCCACGACCAGCGCGGTCAACCCGGTGCGCCCGCCCGCCTGCACGCCCGAGGCGCTTTCGACATAGGCCGTGGTCGAGCTGGTGCCCAGGAGCGAGCCGGCCAGGATCGCCGTCGAATCGGCCATCAGCGCGCGGCTCAGGCCCTTGTTGGTATGGGCGGGGCCTTCGGTCAGCAGGCCGGCGCGCTTGGCGACGCCGATCAGCGTGCCGGTGGCGTCGAAGACCTCGACCAGCACCATGACCAGGATGACGTGGAAGATGCCCACGGTCAGCGCCCCGGCAATGTCGAGCTGCAGGAAGGTCGGCCCGATCGAGGGCGGCATGGAGATGACGCCGCCGAACTGGCTGGCGCCCAGCAGGATCGAGGCCACGGTGATGACCAGGATGCCGATCAGGATCGAGCCGCGCACCTTCAGCGCGTCCAGCGCCGCGATGATGAAGAAGCCCGCGATGGCCAGCAGCGTGCCGGTGGCGGTCAGATCGCCCAGGCCCACCAGCGTCGCCGGATTGTCGACGACGATGCCCGAGTTCTTCAGCGCGATGAGCCCCAGGAACATGCCGATGCCCGCCGCGATGGCCGAGCGCATCGAGGTCGGGATGCCGGCGATCAGCCAGCGCCGGATGCCGGTCGCCGACAGGAACAGGAACACCACGCCCGAGATGAACACCGCCCCCAGCGCCTGCTGCCAGGTGAAGCCCAGCGCGCCGACCACGGTGAAGGCGAAAAAGGCGTTCAGCCCCATGCCGGGCGCCATGCCGATGGGCCAGTTCGCCCAAAGCGCCATCACGGCCGAGCCGATGGCTGCGGCAAGGCAGGTCGCGACGAAGACCGCGTTGCGGTCCATGCCGGTCGAGGACAGGATGTCCGGGTTCACGAAGATGATATAGGCCATCGTCAGGAAGGTGGTGATGCCGGCGATCACCTCCGTCCTTACGCTGGTGCCATGGGCCGTCAGCCCGAAGTGCTTGTCTAGCATGGTTCCTCCCATCGGCGGTTTGCCGCCATGCGCTCACACTATGCGCAAGCAGGCAAGACCGACCATCCCGGTTCCAGCGACAGAGTTTCAATCGGTTATGGATAAATTGCGATTTTCAACGAAATCTTGGATCTGTTTTTAGCAATAGGCGCTTGCCTGAAAGCCCGTCCAGATGGTCTGTGCTATCAGGCCGGAAGAACCAGAAGGAAGCAAGCGATGCGATACAGCCGCGACATGATTGGCTATGGCGAGACCACGCCCGATCCGAAATGGCCCGGTGGTGCCAAGATCGCGGTGCAGATCGTCATCAACTACGAGGAGGGCGGCGAGAACAGCCTGGAACACGGCGACGCCGCTTCCGAGGCCTTCCTGTCCGAGATCATCGGCTGCCAGCCCTGGCCGGGCAAGCGGCACTGGAACATGGAATCGATCTATGACTATGGCGCCCGCGCGGGCTTCTGGCGGCTGCATCGCCTGCTGAAGGACACGCCGGTCACCATCTATGGCGTGGCGACCGCGCTGGAGCGCGCGCCCGAGCAGGTCGCGGCCATGCAGCGCGCCGGCTGGGAAATCGCCACCCACGGCTACAAGTGGATCGACTACCGCGACATTCCGGCCGAGACCGAGGCCGAGCATATCGCCAAGGCGGTCGAGCTGCACACCCGCGTCACCGGCGAGCGGCCGCGCGGCTTCTACCAGGGCCGCACCTCGATGAACACGGTGGGCCTGGGATGCGAGGAGGGCGGCTTCGAATACCTGGCCGACACCATCGCCGACGACCTGCCCTATTGGCACGTCCACAAGGGCAAGCCGCAGCTGATGGTGCCCTATACCATGGACGCCAACGACATGCGCTTCTCCTCGGGCCAGGGCTTCGGCACCGGGGTCGAATTCTTCGACTATCTGCGCGACAGTTTCGACGTGCTCTATGCCGAAGGGCAGGCCGGCGCGCCCAAGATGATGTCCATCGGGCTGCATTGCCGGCTGGCCGGCCGTCCGGGCCGCGCCATCGCGGTGCAGAAGTTCCTGGAGCATTGCCGCAAGCATGAGGGCGTCTGGTTCGCCACCCGGCTCGACATCGCCCGGCACTGGGCCAGGACGCATCCGTTCCAGCCGCGCCAGCGCCCGTCCGAAATGGCGCGCGAGGAATTCGTGCAGAAGTTCGGCGGCATCTACGAGCATTCGCCCTTCATCGCCGAACGGGTCTGGGACGGCGAGATGGGTGCCATCCACGATACGCCCGCCGGCCTGGCCGCGCGCATGGCGCAGGTCTTCCGCGGCGCCTCGGACGAGGAACGGCTGGGCGTGCTGGTCGCGCACCCGGACCTGGCCGGCAAGCTGGCGCAGGCCAAGCGGCTGACGGCGGAAAGCACCTCGGAACAGGCCTCGGCCGGGCTCGACGCGCTGACCGATGCCGAGCGCGAGGCCTTCCAGGCGCTGAACACCGATTATGTCGCCAAGCACGGCTTCCCCTTCATCATCGCGGTGCGCGACCACGACAAGCCCGGCATCATGGCGGCGATGCAGGCGCGCATCGGCAACGACACCGCGACCGAGCGGGCCGAGGCCGAGCGCCAGGTCATGCGCATCGCCGAGTTGCGGCTGCATGACGCGCTGAAATAGGATTCCCGATGAACCATATCCCGAAAGGCGCGACCATGGCCGCACCGAGTTATGCCGGACCCTTCGCCGGTCTGCCGCCCCAGACCGACCTGACCACCGACACCGCCGTCTTCACCGAGGCCTATGCCGTCATCCCCGCCAGCACGATGCGCGACATCGTGACCAGCTTCCTGCCGGGCTGGACCGGCATGCGGTTGTGGATGATCGCCCGGCCGCTGTCGGGCTTCGCCGAGACCTTCAGCCAGTATATCGTCGAACTGCAACCGCAGGGCGGCTCGGACCGGCCGGAAGAGGACGCGGGCGTGCAATCGGCGATCTTCGTCACCGACGGCGCCGTCACCCTGACCATCGCGGGCCAGGTGCATGAGCTGACCCCGGGCGGCTTTGCCTATATTCCTGCCGGCACGGAATGGACGGTGCGCGCGGGCGACCAGCTTTCGCGCTTCCACTGGTGGCGCAAGCGCTGGCAGGCGGTCGAGGGGCTGGACAAGCCCGACGTCATCATCGCCAACGAACGCGACATCGCGCCGATCCCGATGCCCGACACCAATGACAGCTGGGCCACCACCCGCTTCATGGACCCGACCGATATGCGCCACGACATGCATATCACCATCGTGACTTTCAAGCCGGGCGGCTCGATCCCCTTCGCCGAGACCCATGTCATGGAGCACGGGCTGTTCGTGATCGAGGGTAAGGCGGTCTATCGCCTGAACCGCGACTGGGTCGAGGTCGGCCCGGGCGATTTCATGTGGCTGCGCGCCTTCTGCCCGCAATGCTGCTATGCCGGCGGGCCGGGGAACTTCCGCTACCTGCTCTACAAGGACGTGAACCGCCACGCACCGATCTGGAAATAAGGCGCCCGCCCCGGTCGAAAGCCGGGGCGGCGTCGTTTCGGGGCTGGAAGATGTCCTCGATCCGGCAGTCGAAGAGCTGCGCCAGTCGCAAGGCCAGCGGCAGGCTGGGGTCGCAGCGGTCCCGCTCCAGCGCATTGCCGGTCTGGCGCGAGAGCTGGAGCGCCTCGGCCAGATCGCCCGCGCCGGGCCCGCAATTCATCGGTAGCGCAGATGCCCCGGAATCTGGCTTTACACCGCCTAGTCCTTGCGCCCGGCGGCATGGGCCTGCAGCAGGGCCAGCGGCACGATGTCCAGCGTGCGGGCATGCGTCGCCGCCAGCACCACCTCGGGCGCGGCGAATTCCTGCGCGGCTTGCAGGAAGCGCGCCGCGCAAAGGCACCAGCGATCGCCGGGCTTCAGCCCCGAAAAGCGGAACTCGGGCCGCGGCGTGCTGAGGTCGTTGCCAAGGTATTTCGACAGCGCCAGGAATTCGGCGGTGACGATGACGCAGACGGTGTGGCGCCCGGTATCCTCTGGGCCGGTGTTGCAGCAGCCGTCGCGGAAGAAGCCGGTCATCGGCGCGGTCGAACAGCTTTCCAGCCTGCCGCCCAGGACGTTCAGCGCGGGGTCCATGTCAGATCTCCTTCGGCTGCCAGTCGAGCCAACGGCCGTGAAAATCGGCCCGGCCCAGATCCCATTCCCGCAGGCCGCCGGCCCAGAGCCGCAGCCGCAGGGCGGCGCCGTCGCCGCCATCCGCCTCCATCGACAGATGCGCCAGGGGGGTGTCGGGCGTGGCGCGCGCGCCGGCGTCCTGCAGCGCCGCCTCGATCCGGTCGCGGGTAGATTGCGGAAAATACTGCGCGGCGACGGTGTGATAGACCAGTCGGCCCTGCGATGCCGGCCTGGCCAGCTGCGTCTCCAGCCAGTCGGCGGCATCGGCGCGCTCGACACGCGGCGGCTGCTCGGCGGCGATGGCGAGCGCCGCCCGCAGCCGTGCCAGCCGGTCGCGCTGGTCGGCCCAGACATAGGCCATCAGCCGCGCCCCGTCGCGCTGCGGGTCGAGCGGGTTCAGGTCCACGCCTTGCGCGCCGGTGATCGCCAGCGCTGCCGGTTGCGGCGGCTTGCTGCGCCACAGCGGCGCCAGCCGCAGCGCCGAATCTGGCTCGCCGGCAAGAGTGGGTTGGAATCCTTGTTCATCGGCAAGGCTGTAGCGCGGAAAGTTCAGGTTCAGCCCGGCGCTGGCTCCCAGTTCCAGCAGTTCGAACGCGGCGGGCTGCGCCAGCCCGGCCAGGAACCAGGCGCCGGCGATCAGCACCGCCGAGCGGCCGACTTCATTCGTCTGCGGCGCATGCTCGATGAATTCCAGGATATGCCTGTCATGTTGCTGAATGATATCGCTAATCACCCGATTCAGGTCCGCCCCGCCCCCCATGGCATAGGCGCGCGCCAGATCCGGCGCCTGCTCCGAAAGCACCAGCGCATGCAGCGCACCGCACAGCCGCAGCGGCAGGGAATCCGCGCCGACCGCCGGATCTCCCGGCCAGGATTTGACCCGCCGCCCGACCGGCCCCTGGTCTGCGGCGATGGCTCGCGCCAGGGATTCGCAGACCCGCGCCGTCAGGCCCGAGCCCAGGGCACGACAGGCGCGCGTCTGATCGGCGAAGGCCTGCTGCCAGCCCATCAGCGGAACCGGTCGCCAAGCGCGCGCAGCCGCTCGGCCATGCTTTGCGGTTCGGCGGCGGGCGGGGCCTTCGGCGCGGGCGGGTCGGCCGGCTTTTCCGGCCGCGTGCCGCTGTTCCGCGCCGGGGCCACGCGGGTCGCGACCGCATTCATCAGCCGCGCGTCGTCGCCCGCAGCCAGCGCCGCCGCCCCGTCCGAGATGCCGCGCAAGAGGTCGTCCAGCCCGTCCTGCTCGGCCTTGGCGAAATCCGACAGCACATAGCCGGCGACCCGGTCCTTGTGGCCGGGATGGCCGATGCCGATGCGCAGCCGCCGGTAAGCCTCGCCGATATGCTGGTGGATCGAGCGCAGCCCGTTGTGCCCGGCATGGCCGCCGCCGGTCTTGACCCGCACGCGGCCGGGCGCGAGGTCCAGCTCGTCATGCAGCACGATCACCTCGGCCGGCGTCAGCTTCAGATAGCGCATGGCTTCGCCCACCGCCTGGCCCGACAGGTTCATGAAGGTCGCGGGCTTCAGCAGCATGACGCGCTCATCGCCCAGGCGGCCCTCGGCGATCTCGCCCTGGAAGCGCGCGCGCCAAGGGGAAAAGCCGTGGTCCGCGGCGATGCGATCGACCGCCATGAAGCCCACGTTATGCCGGTTTTGCGCGTATTTCGGGCCGGGATTGCCCAGGCCCACGATCAGTTTCATGCGTTTCTCCGTCGCTCGGCGCCAGAGTAAC
The DNA here is from genome assembly GCF_004407025.1 of Paracoccus sp. DMF. Classification (NCBI taxonomy): domain Bacteria; kingdom Pseudomonadati; phylum Pseudomonadota; class Alphaproteobacteria; order Rhodobacterales; family Paracoccaceae; genus Paracoccus; species Paracoccus sp. DMF. The sequence continues at coordinate 14,770 of NZ_SOKV02000037.1, read as the reverse complement.
GGGGCGGGCGGCGAGGGGCAAATTTTATCGCTCTCTTGTCCTCGCGGGCTGGCGTTACTAAGACTCTGTCAACCTTTCGCGTCTAAGAGACGACGAGGCGCCACCGCGCTTTCGGGTCGAATCGCGAAACGGGCAGGCCAGGCAGGGACAAAAGCAGGAAAAGACATGCACGATCCGGCAGAATTCTACATGAACACGCTCGTCCCCATGGTCGTCGAACAGACCAGCCGGGGCGAACGCGCCTATGACATCTTCTCGCGCCTGCTGAAGGAACGGATCATCTTCCTGTCCGGCCCGGTGCATGACGGCATGGCGACGCTGATCTCGGCGCAGCTCCTGTTCCTCGAGGCGGAGAACCCGACCAAGGACATCAGCATGTATATCAACAGCCCCGGCGGCGTGGTGACCGCGGGCCTGTCGATCTATGACACCATGCAATACATCAAGCCGCGCGTCTCGACGCTGGTGGTGGGGCAGGCGGCCTCGATGGGCTCGCTGCTGCTCTGCGCCGGCCAGCCGGGCAACCGCTTCTCGCTGCCGAACTCGCGCATCATGGTCCACCAGCCCTCGGGCGGCTTCCAGGGCCAGGCGACCGACATCCTGATCCACGCGCGCGAGACGGAAAAGCTGAAGCGCCGCCTGAACGAGATCTATGTCCAGCACACCGGCCGCACCCTGGAAGAGGTCGAGGAGGCGCTGGAGCGCGACCGCTTCATGTCGCCCGAGGAGGCCAAGGAATGGGGCCTGATCGACGAGATCCTGGAGCCGCGCGGCAAGGCCACGCCCGAGAAATAGGATAAAATCTCGGCAAGTCGCCGAGGTTTGGGATTGTGACGGGCAGGTGGCGCCCGTAACATATGCCGAAATGCGCGGGGCATGCTTCGTCCCGTCCGCGAACAGGCGGTCGCCCGGCAGTCACGCCGGGCCTCCGAGGCAATACGAGGATCGAACCGATGGCCAACCCGACCGGCGGCGACAGCAAGAACACGCTCTATTGCAGCTTCTGCGGCAAGAGCCAGCACGAGGTCCGCAAGCTGATCGCCGGGCCGACCGTGTTCATCTGCGATGAATGCGTCGAACTCTGCATGGACATCATCCGCGAAGAGACCAAGACCTCGGCGCTGAAATCCGGCGACGGCGTGCCCAGCCCGCGCGAGATCTGCAACGTGCTGGACGATTACGTCATCGGCCAGGAACATGCCAAGCGCGTGCTCTCGGTCGCGGTGCACAACCACTACAAGCGGCTGAACCACAGCTCCAAGACCGACATCGAGCTGGCGAAGTCGAACATCCTGCTGATCGGCCCGACCGGCTGCGGCAAGACGCTGCTGGCGCAGACCCTGGCCCGCATCCTGGACGTGCCCTTCACCATGGCCGATGCGACCACGCTGACCGAGGCCGGCTATGTCGGCGAGGATGTGGAAAACATCATCCTGAAGCTCCTGCAGGCGTCGGAATACAACGTCGAGCGGGCGCAGCGCGGCATCGTCTATATCGACGAGGTCGACAAGATCACCCGCAAGTCCGACAATCCCTCGATCACCCGCGACGTCTCGGGCGAGGGCGTGCAGCAGGCGCTGCTGAAGATCATGGAAGGCACCGTCGCCAGCGTGCCACCGCAGGGCGGGCGCAAGCATCCGCAGCAGGAGTTCCTGCAGGTGGATACGACCAACATCCTGTTCATCTGCGGCGGCGCCTTCGCAGGCCTCGACCGCATCATCGCGCAGCGCAACAAGGGCACGGCGATGGGCTTCGGCGCCTCGGTCAAGGAAAACGACGACAAGGGCGTGGGCGAGCTCTTCAAGCAGCTCGAGCCCGAGGACCTGCTGAAATTCGGCCTGATCCCGGAATTCGTCGGCCGCCTGCCGGTCATCGCCACGCTGGGCGATCTGGACGAGGCCGCGCTGATCACCATCCTGACCGAGCCGAAGAACGCGCTGGTCAAGCAGTATCAGCGGCTCTTCGACCTGGAAAACGTCAAGCTGACCTTCACCGAGGACGCGCTGACCGCCATCGCCCGCCGTGCCATCAAGCGCAAGACCGGCGCGCGGGGCCTGCGCTCGATCATGGAGGACATCCTGCTCGACACGATGTTCGACCTGCCGGGCATGGACAGCGTGGCCGAGGTGGTGGTTAACGAGGATGCCGTCGACAACGCGACCGCCAAGCCGCTGCTGATCCACACCGACGCCAAGAAGGAAACCGCGACCGCCAGCTAAGACGGCCTGACGGTGTCGCGGTGATCTCGCCCGGCGTTGCCGGTTGGATTGGCTGGCAGCCCGCAGGACAGGCATGGACGCTGGCATGCGGCAGGCGTCTGTTCCCTTGTGGTTGGTCGGCTGGATCGGTGCAGCTGGGCTGCCGCGACTCTCGGATCTGATTCCCGGCCCGTCTTCTGGCTGGCGGGGGAAGGGACCGTCAGGCGCAACTTCTCTGGACCTTCCGGGCGAGTTGCGCCATATCTCGGCCAGACAAATTCAAGAGGTTCGCACCCATGTCGCTTCTGCTTCGCATCCTGACCTGGTGGAACAGCCAGACCCTGAACACCCAGGTCTGGACCAGGCTCTACGGCGAGAAGGTCGGCCAGGATGATCAGGGCAACGTCTATTACCAGTCGGGTGGCGGCAAGCGCCGCTGGGTGATCTACAATGGCGAGGCTGAGGCAAGCCGCGTCTCACCCGAATGGCACGGCTGGCTGCATCACACCTACAAGCAGCCGCCGACGCAGGAGCCGCTGGGCCACAAGCCCTGGGAAAAGCCGCATGAGCCGAACATGACCGGCACGCCGGCCGCCTATCACCCGGTGGGCTCGCTCTATCGGGCCGAGCCGACGCAGCGCCGCGACTACGACGCCTGGCAGCCCGAGTAAGCCGGTGACCAGCGCCGCCGAACGGGCCGAGCTGTGGGTCGGCGCGGCGGTCCTTGCCGTCGCAGCCGGCTTTCTGGCCTGGTCCGCCGGCGGCAGCGCGTTGCGCGGCCAGCTGGGGGGCGGCTATGAACTGCGCGCGGCTTTTCCGAACGTGGACGGGATCGAGGTCGGCACCGATGTGCGTGTCGCGGGGGTCAAGGTCGGCCGGGTGGCGGCAGTCGAGCTGAACCCGCAGACCTATTTCGCCGAGGCGCGGCTGCGGCTGCCCGAGCGGATCGTGCTGCCCACGGACAGCGCGGCGCTGATCCAGTCGGACGGCCTGCTGGGCGGCGCCTATATCGAGCTGCAACCCGGCGGCGCAGCCGAGAACCTGCAGCCCGGCGACGAGATCGAGGACGTGCAGGGCGCCGTCAGCCTGCTCTCGCTGATGATGAAATTCGTGGATTCGCAAAGCGCGGCCGATGAGGAGGGCGCCCAATGACCGAGTTTCTGACCCGCGCCTGCCTGTGCCTGCTGCTGGCGGCAAGCCCGGCGCTGGCCCAGGACGAGGTGCCGGACGAGGACCAGCAGCTGATGGTCGACCCGGCCTTCAGCGACGATCCGCAGGCGGTGGTGCCGGCCGAGCCGTCGGCCGCCGAGCGCCAGCGCGCCGCCGAGGCTGCCAAGGGCCCCGAGACCGCGCGCGGCCAGGGCGCGCAGCTGCGAGGGCTCGACAAGATCACCGGCCAGACCCGCGACTTCGATCTGGCGAACGGCCAGTCGGTGGAATTCGGCCGTCTGCAGGTCAGCCTTGCGGAATGCCGCTCTCCGGCCGCCGATCCCAGCGCCGACGCCTATGCCGAACTGACCATCACCGACCGGCGCGCCAACAAGCAGGTGTTTTCCGGCTGGATGATCGCCTCGGCTCCGGCGCTCTCGGCGCTGGACGATTCGCGCTATGACGTCTGGGTGGTGGCCTGCGACCGGGCCTAGCAGCTGGATCTGATCGACGGGTTGGTTCGCCATGTCGTGGTCGTTTCGAGGGCCGCATTTGCGATTGTGTCAGCCTGCAACAATAATGAGCTTGTGCGGCCTGTCGCGTTCTTCGAGGTGTTTTGCCGGTGTCGTAAGTGCCGGATTGCGGCCTGCGGCGGGTGCTGCCTGGAACAGAACATCTCGCAGCGCTCGCCGCCCCCGATCAGTCGCTTGCCGCGCAGGTGGTAGGGGGCACGGCTGTAATGGCTGCGGCTTCGCCGGCGGTCATCCGGCCGAATTCGGGCATCTCGGCGATGAGGCTGCCCATAGCCGGAGCAATTCCGGGGAATGGGACGCTGCAGCCGGGCCTGTCACCAGATTGTTCTCTCGTGCGACGGCACTTTCGATCCGCGCTCGATCTCTCCGATCTGATGATCCGGCATGGTTTTTGGGCGCCGACCAGGTTTTTGAGATCGTCGGCGACTCCTTGTCTCTCACGGCGCAGATCCGGGCTCTAAGCCGCTTGCGCATGTCGACGAACTGGGCGCGCCGGGTCCGCAGCCTTCCTTGCGGCAATAGGCGCCCGGCTTATGGCCGGAATTGCATGAAGCCTGCCCCGAGCCCTGTATCGTCCAGTCCGGCTTCGCGCCCGTGCCTCGGGAGCGGTAGGCTTCGATCTGTGCGCGTTGCACGGCATCCCCAAGCTTCCGGCTCAGCCTTGCGAGCGGAGCTTGCGGTCGCCGCACCATTTCTGGCAAAGGTCGCACCATTAACCGCGGGATCAAACAGGCTGCCAGGCGCGGCGATAATGCCCGCCTACCCGGGGACAGATGCAGGGGAATAGCCCAGCCTAGGCTTCTTTCGGGCCGGTCTCGGGCCTGGGTCGCGACAGAATGCAGCTCCGGATCAGCCTAAGGCTCCCGGCTGGCGGTTTGCGACAGGACAAGCGCCGTGGGCAGCGGCTCGGCCAGGAAATCCGCCTCGATCCGCAGCGCCGCCGCCAGCCGGCGGCGATATTCGGCGCGCGGAATGGTCTGCCCGCCCATCGAGGCCAGGTGCGGATTGGGATATTGCGTGTCCCACAGCGTGAAGCCGCAGCGCGCCAGATGCTCGGAGATCCAGATCATCGCCGCCTTCGAGGCATTGGGCCGGCGCGAGAACATGCTTTCGGCGAAGAAGGTGCCGCCCAGCACCAGGCCGAACATGCCGCCGATCAGGCGGTCGCCCTCGTAGATCTCGATCGAATGGGCGTGGCCCATGCGGAACAGCTCTTGATAGAGCGCGAAGAGCTGCGGGTTGATCCAGGTCTCGGGTCGGTCGGCGCAACCGTGCACCACGCCGGCGAAGTCGCGGTCGATGTCGGCCTGCCAGCCGCAATGCCGCAGGAAGCGCCGCATCGAGCGCGAGACATGCACGCCGCCCACCGGCAGGATGCCGCGCAGGCCGGGCTCGAACCAGTAGAGCTGCGGGTCCGCGGCCGAGCCCGCCATCGGGAAGACGCCCCGGGCATAGGCGGCCAGCATGGCGCCGGCCGTCAGGCCGCCGCTCATGCCCGGGCTGCCGGTCGCCGTCCGGCCATGTCAGGTGCTGGCCATCTCGGCCAGCCAGCGTTCCAGCCAGTGGATCGAGTAATCGCCGCGCTGGATGTCGGGGTTTTCCAGCAGGGCGTGAAACAGCGGGATGGTGGTATCGACGCCATCCACGATCAGCTCGTCCAGCGCCCGGCTGAGCCGCGCCAGCGCCTCGGGCCGGTCGCGGCCATGCACGATCAGCTTGCCGATCAGGCTGTCGTAATAGGGCGGGATGCGGTAGCCGTCATAGATCGCGCTGTCCATGCGCACGCCCAGGCCGCCGGGGGCATGGTATTGCGAGATCTTGCCGGGCGAGGGGGTGAAGTTCGGCAGCTTCTCGGCGTTGATGCGGACCTCGATGGCGTGGCCGTTGATCTTCAGGTCCTCCTGGCGGAATTCCATCTCGGCGCCGGCGGCGACCAGGATCTGCTGGCGCACCAGGTCGACGCCGAAGATCGCCTCGGTCACCGGATGCTCGACCTGGAGCCGGGTGTTCATCTCGATGAAATAGAACGCGCCGTCCTCGAACAGGAACTCGATGGTGCCGGCGCCGCGATAGCCGAGCTTGGCCATGGCATTGGCGCAGATGCCGCCGATCTCGGCGCGCTGCTCGGGCGTGATGACCGGGCCGGGCGCCTCTTCCAGCACCTTCTGGTGGCGGCGTTGCAGCGAACAGTCGCGCTCGCCCAGATGGACCGCGCGGCCGCGGCCGTCGCCGAAGACCTGGATCTCGATATGGCGCGGACGCTGCAGGTATTTCTCGATATAGACCTCGTCATTGCCGAAGGCGGCTTTCGACTCGGCCCGGGCGGTGCGGAAGGCGTTTTCCAGGCTCGCCTCGTCCAGCGCCACCTTCATGCCGCGGCCGCCGCCGCCGGCGGTGGCCTTGATGATGACCGGATAGCCGATGCTGGCCGCCACGGCCTTGGCCGAGGCCACGTCCGGCACGCCGCCGTCCGAGCCGGGAACCACCGGGATGCCCAGCGATTTCGCGGTCTCCTTGGCGGTGATCTTGTCGCCCATGATGCGGATATGTTCGGCCGAGGGGCCGATGAAGGCGATGCCGTGATCCTCGACCATCTGCACGAAGCCGGCGTTTTCCGACAGGAAGCCATAGCCGGGATGGATCGCCTGGGCGCCGGTGATCTCGCAGGCCGAGATGATCGCCGGTTGCGACAGGTAGCTTTCCGGCGAGGGCGGCGGGCCGATGCAGACGGATTCGTCGGCCATGCGCACATGCATCGCGTCGGCATCGGCGGTGGAATGCACCGCGACGGTGGCGATGCCCATCTCGCGGCAGGCGCGGATCACGCGCAGCGCGATCTCGCCGCGGTTGGCGATCAGGATCTTGTCGAACATCTGCCCGCTCACTCGACCACCATCAGGGGGGCGCCGTATTCGACCGGGCTGCCGTCGTCGACCAGGATGCGCTTGACGGTGCCCGAACGCGGCGAGGGGATATGGTTCATGGTCTTCATCGCCTCGACGATCATCAGCGTCTCGCCTTCCTTGACCTGCTGGCCGATGCTGACGAAGGCATTGGCGCCGGGCTCGGGCGACAGATAGGCGGTGCCGACCATGGGCGAGGTGACGACGCCGGGCAGGCTGGCCGGATCCTCGCTCGCAGCCGGGGCGGCAGCGGCGGCCGAGGGCGCGGCGGCGGGTGCGGGCAGGGCGGCCGGGGCGGCGGCGACGGTCTGGACGATCTGCTTTTGCTGCTTCGACAGGCTGACGGTCAGGCGGTCGTTTTCGTCATATTCGCGCTTGACGGTCAGCTCGGTCAGCTCGTTGCGATTGAGCAGTTCGGCAAGGGCCTGGATGAAGGCGACATCGCCTTCGTGATGGCGCTTTTCGTGACCAGCTTCTTTGGAATCGTCGCTCATGCCGTCCTCTGGATGTCGTTCATGGGGCCGCGTTCTCTGCGCGGCGGCTGCGGGGCTTATAAACCGGACTACAACCCGAGGGAAAGGGTTTCGCCGTCTAGCGCCGGCGTTTCCAGCGCCGGTGGACCCAGAACCACTGCGCCATATGCGCGCGGACCAGGCGCTCGAGATCGTCGTTCAGCGCCTGCATCATCGCCGCCGGATCGCTGTGCGGGATCGGCGCGCCGACCTCGACGCGGAAGTTCAGCCCGTCGGGCTGGCGGATGCCGGCGACCGGCACGACCAGCGCATCGTAGCGGACGGCAAGCTCGGCCGGGGTCAGCACGGTCCTGGTGGGCAGGCCGAAGAAGCGCAGCTCGGCGCCGTGGTCGTCGAACTGGTCGAACCCCAGCGCCATCCAGCCGCCGCCCTTGAGAAAGCGCAGCATGGCGGCCAGTCCCGCGCGGCCGCGCGGGAACATCGGCTCGGCGATGGCGCGCATGGCGGGGATGTAGTGGCGGTTGAAGGCCTCGTTGTTCATCGGCCGGTAGAGCGCGCCGACCGGCCAGCCGCGCCCGGCCAGGGCCGCGCGCATGGCGTCGTAATTGCCGAAATGCGCCACCGCCAGGATCACCGGACGGCCGGCCTGGGCGGCCTGCTCCAGCGCGGCAAGGCCGGGGCCGGTCAGCGGGTCGGCGGCGTGGATACGGTCGACGAATTCGGCGCCGGAATAGATCTCGGCCAGCGAGCGGCCGGCGTTTTCCGGCACCGCGCGCAGCAGGTGGCGCAATTCGGCGGGCGAAAGGTCGGGACGGGCCATGGCGAGGTTCGTGCGGATGCGCTGGCGCCAGCCGGCAAGCGGCCCCAGCACCCAGGCGAAGAACCAGCCCATCGCCGGGATGCGGCGCTCATAGGGCAGGGCGCGCGCCAGCCCCATGATGGCCAGGAAGGCACCATTGGCGATGCGGTCGCGCAGGGGCACGGGCTCGGGTGTGTCGGTGTCGCTCATCGCGGTCCTGCTCAACCGGCCCGGTTCATCGCGCGGGCCTCGCGCATCCAGACATAAAGGCCGGCGCCGACGATGATCAAGGCGCCGGTGACGGTCCAGAGATCCGGCAGGTTGCCCCAGAAGAGCCAGCCCCACAAGCCCGCCCAGATCAGGCCGGTATAGCCGAAGGGGGCGATGGCGGCGGCCTCGGCGAGCGCGAAGGCGCGGATCAGCAACGCCTGGGCCACGGTGCCGAAGAGCCCCAGCAGCGCGAAGGCCCAGAGGTCCCCGGCCGCGATCGGCTGCCAGAAGAACGGCACCGCAAACGAGGCCAGCACCGAGCCGACCAGCGCCGACCACAGGACCGAGGTCGCGGTGGAATCGCTGCGGGCGATGCGGGTCAGGATGGCGCCGGCGGCATAGGTAAAGGCGCCGATCAGCGGCAGCACGGCGGCGGGCTGGAACACGCCGGCGCCGGGCCGGATGATGATCAGCGCGCCGCAAAGCGCCGCCGCGATGCCCAACGCCCGGCGGATGCCGATGCTTTCGCCCAGGAACAGCGCGGCGCCCAGGGTGATCAGCACCGGGTTGATGTCCATGATCGCCGTGGCCTCGGCCAGGCCGATGAATTGCAGCGAACTGAAGAACAAGAGGATCGAGCCGAGCTGCGTCACGCCCCGGAACAGCTGCACCACCGGCCGGCGCGTGGCGAGCGCGCTGCGCAGCCTTGGTGCCAGCACCAGCGCCACGATGGCGAGATTGGCGACGAAACGCACCCAGACCACCTGCACCGGGTGATAGCGCGTGGCGAGATATTTGCCGGTCGCGTCCATCAGCGTGAAGGTGAAGATCGCCATGAGCAGCAGCAGGATGCCGGTGAGTTGCGTCGCGCGGCCCGGGTTGCCCGGGACGGCGATGATCGGCGGCAGGGTGGTCTGGGGCGGTGTCATGCGGGTCTCCCCGCGTCTTATGCCTGTGGCACGGGCCGGGGTCCATGGGGGCGGTCGCGCCGGGTGGCGCGGGCGCGATGGGTATTTGGAAAACAGAGAAGGCCGGGGCCTGGGCCGCGCGGGCGGTTTGGGTATTTGGAAAACGGAAAGCGGCGGAAGGGGCCGCGCCGATGCGGGGCGCGGCCCTTGCGGGTCAGTCGAGCAGGCGTTTCGCCAGGGCGACGGTATCCTCGGCGGTGATGCCGAATTCCTTGTAGAGCGTCGGCGCCGGGGCCGAGGCGCCGAAGCCGGTCATGCCGATGAAGCCGGCTTTCTTTTCCTTGCCGCGCTCGCCCAGCAAGAGCCAGTCCCAGGGCTGGCGCACCGCCGCCTCGATGGCGATGCGGACCGGGCCCTTGGGCAGCACCTGGCGGCGATAGTCCTCGGGCTGATCGCGGAACAGTTCCATCGACGGCACCGAGACGACGCGGGTCGGGATGCCCTTGGCTTCCAGCGTCTCGCGGGCGGCGACGGCGATTTCGACCTCGGAGCCGGTGGCCATCAGGATCACTTGCGGCTCGCCCGAGGCCTCGCGCAGGACATAGGCGCCTTTCGCGGTCAGGTTCTCGCCCGCGGTCTCGCGCAGCAGCGGCAGGTTCTGACGCGACAGCGCCAGCACCGAGGGGGCGGAATCGTTCGAGAGCGCGATCTCCCAGGCCTCGGCGGTCTCGACCAGGTCGCAGGGGCGGAAGGTCAGCGTGTTCGGCGTGGCGCGGCAGATCGCCAGGTGCTCGACCGGCTGGTGGGTCGGGCCGTCCTCGCCCAGGCCGATGCTGTCATGGGTCATGACATAGACCACCGGCAGGCCCATCAGCGCCGACAGCCGCATGGCGCCGCGGGCATAGTCGGTGAAGCACATGAAGGTGCCGCCATAGGGGCGCAGGCCGCCATGCAGCCAGATGCCGTTCATCGCCGCCGCCATGCCGTGTTCGCGGATGCCGTAATAGACATAGCGGCCGGTGCGGTTCTCCGGCGTGAAGGCGCCCAGATCCTTGGTCTTGGTGTTGTTCGAGCCGGTCAGGTCGGCCGAGCCGCCGAGGGTTTCGGGCAGTTCGGGGTTGATGACCTCCAGCACCATTTCGCTGGCCTTGCGGGTCGCGACCTTGGGCTTGGCGGCCAGCGCCTGTTCCTTCAGCGCGGCGATGGCCGGGGCGAGGCGCGGGTTCGGCTCGCCCGAGATGCGGCGGGCGAATTCGTCGCGGTTTGCCGCGGCATCGACCCGGGCGGCCCAAGCCTCGCGCGCGCTGCGGCCGCGGGCGCCGATGGCGCGCCAGTCGGCCAGGATGTCCTCGGGGATCACGAAGGGGCCGTGTTCCCAGCCAAAGGCGGCACGGGCGGCGGCGATCTCCTCGGCCCCGAGCGGCGAGCCGTGGGCGCCCGAGGTGTCCTGTTTCTTCGGCGCGCCGAAGCCGATGATGGTCTTGCAGGCGACCAGCACCGGGCGGTCGTCCTTGCCCGAGGCGGCATCGGTCAGCGCGCGGTCGATGTCGGCCGCGTCATGGCCGTCGCAGCTGAGCGTGCGCCAGCCCGAGGCCTCGAAGCGCTTCAGCTGGTCGGTATTGTCGGACAGCGATACCCTTCCGTCGATGGTGATGTCGTTGTTGTCCCAGAGCACGATCAGGTTTCGCAGCTTCTGGTGGCCGGCCAGCGCGATGGCCTCTTGGCTGATGCCCTCCATCAGGCAGCCGTCGCCGGCGATGACCCAGGTCTTGTGGCTGCACAGGTCGGCGCCGAACTGGGCGCGCATGGCTTCCTCGGCCATGGCCATGCCGACCGCGGTGGCGATGCCCTGGCCCAGGGGACCGGTCGTGGTCTCGACCCCCTCGACATGGCCGTATTCCGGGTGGCCGGCGGTGATCGCGCCCCATTGGCGGAAGTTCCTGATCTGGTCGAGGCTCATCTGGTCGTAGCCGGTCAGGTAGAGCGTGGCATAGAGCAGCATCGAGCCATGGCCGGCCGACAGCACGAAGCGGTCGCGGTCGAACCAGTTCGGCGCCGAGGCGTCGAATTTCAGGTGCTTGCCGAAAAGCACGGTGGCCACGTCCGCCATGCCCATCGGCATGCCGGGATGGCCGGAATTCGCCGCCTCGACGGCGTCCATGGCTAGGGTGCGGATCGGGGTGGCAAGGCGCCAGTGGGCGGGATCGGCCTGGCGGCGGGCGGCGATGTCCATGGGGAAAATCCGTGCTGTTGGAGGGCGGCACGTCCTGATAGGCAGGAGCCGGCGCGGTTGCAACCCCGCCTTGGAGCGCGCGGGACGGTTTGGCATGGTGGACAGGACGGCGATCATCGGCTTCCGGCAGGACCGGATCGGCGCGCGGCTGATCTGCCTTCTGAACACGCTGCGGCTGGCGCGGAAATTCGGCGTCCCCGGCCGCTACCTGTGGTTGTCGCAGCCCGACGGCCCCTATCCCGAACTGGTCGATCCGCGGCATTTCCTGACCGCCGAATTCGTCGCCGCCCATATCGAGATCGTGTCCGAGGCGCCGTCCCGCGCGGGCTTGCAGAATGTCCGCGCCGTGGCGCCGGGCATGAATGTCCAGGGCTTCGCCCGCGCCCTGGCCGAGGGGCGGCGCTATGAATGCGACAGCATGTCCGAGGTGGTGCGCTTCATCGACGAGGATGCGGCCGTGGTCGCGGCCGAGATGCGCGCCGTGGCGGCCGATCTGGCGCTGACGCCGCGGCTGGGCCGGGCGCTCGCCAAGGCGCGGCGGGTCATCGCCCGGGCCGGGGGCGGTGCGCCGGTGGCGATCCATGTCCGGCGCGGCGACATCCTGGACGGCGATCCCTGGTCCTATTCCTCTTGGGCGTCGAAATACGTCCCGGACGAGTTCTTCCGCGCCTTCATCGCCGGCCATGACGGGCCGGTGATCGCCTTTTCCGACACGCCCGCCGCCGTCGCGCATCTGCGTCAGGGCGATCCCCGGGTGCTGCTGGCGGCGGATCTGCTGGACACCGCCGCGCTGTCGCCGGCCGAGCGCGACCTGCTGGAGCTTCTGCTGATGGCCGGCTGCGCCGAGGTGGGGGCGCCGAGCCACAGCGCCTTTTCCCGCGCCGCCGCGGTCGTCGGCGGCTGCCGGATCCTGGCGCTGCCGCCGGACCTGCCCGATGCCGCGCGCCGCGCAGGCTTCGATGCGGTGCTGGAGCGCGTCATCGCCCGGCCCGACAGCTTCTTCGCCCCGGGCGACCTGGCGCAAAGCGCCGCCTATGCCGCGCGCCATGCCGCAAGCGTCGGGCGCGGCAGCGAATTGGTCGATGCGCTTGCCGACCGCCGCGAACTGCTGGCGCGGTTCCCGTTCCTGTATCGCGAACTCGCCGCGACCGCCTGGAGCGCGGGGCGCAAGCAGAAGGCGCGGCGGCTGGCGCGGCAGGGGCTGGAATCGCCGCTGATCCGCAACCGCGACAAGCCCCTGTGCCGGCAGGTGCTGCTGGTCAGCGAGACCACCGACCCGGACCAGCTGGGCGCGGCCTTCGTCAACATGGTCTTTACCGGCCACGCGGCCGAGGGGCCGATCATGCCGGCCTTGGGCCTGCGGCTGCTGTCGGCGGGCGGCAAGACCGCGCGGATGCTGGGCTTTGCCCCCGCGTTGCTGCCGCTTTACGCCCAGCCCGATGCGCAGGGCGGCTCGGGCCAGGTGTTGCCGCTGTGGACGGTGCGGATCGACTGGTTCGAGTTCATCCGCGACCCCGGCCTGCAAAGCGAGGCGCTGAACTGGCCCGACATGTGGCGCAAGATGCGGCCTGCCGCGGAAGGGCTGGCCGAGGTCGAGGCGGCGCTGGCGGCCGGCACACCCCCGGCCCAGCCCGACGCGGCGGCGGCGGCGCGGCTTGGCTTCTGCGCCTCGGTCCTGCGGCTGCACGGCCGGCTCAAGCGCGCCATGGCGCTGCTGGAATGGCTGGACGCGGCGCGGCCGGGCGATTTCCTGACCGCCAAGCGGCTGGCGGACGCCTGTTTCGCCGCCGGCAACCGCAAGGCCGGCTGGCGCTGGCTGGACCTGGCGCAGGCGCGGGCGCCGGGCCATGCGCTGCTGCTGCTGTCCCACGCGGTCCGCGCCGCCGAGCAGGACGAGCCCGACCGCGCCGCCAAGGCGCTGGCCGAGGCCGAGGCCGCCTGGCCGGGCCTGCAACTGGAGCGCAGCGTCAGGCGCGCCGCGCGCGAGCATCTGCCCGCGAGATCCTGAGCCGGCGCCGCAAATCCGGGCGCCGGGGCGCCGGTTTCCGCCGCCGCGCGAAAAGATTTGCCAAGACGGCGCAAGCGCGCGCAACATGCCAATAAAACCAGACCATTGAGGGAGATGACCATGGCAAGCCCCGCAAGATCGGCCGTCGACCCGGTCGATGAGATCCTGCCGCCCCTGCGCATGGCCACGCTGGGGTTGCAGCACGTGCTGGTCATGTATGCCGGCGCGGTCGCGGTGCCGCTGATCGTCGGCCGGGCGCTGAAGCTTTCGCCCGAGGACGTGGCCTTCCTGATCTCGGCCGACCTGTTCTGCTGCGGCGTGGCGACGATCATCCAGAGCCTCGGCGTCACGCGCTGGTTCGGCATCCAGCTGCCGGTGATGATGGGGGTGACCTTCGCCTCGGTCGGGCCGATGATCGCCATGGCCAATGCCTATCCGGGCCCCGACGGGGCGCGGATGATCTTCGGCGCCATCATCGGTGCCGGCATCATCGCCATGCTGATCGCGCCGCTGATCGGGCGGATGCTGAAATTCTTTCCGCCGCTGGTCACCGGCACCATCATCCTGGTCATCGGCGTCACGCTGATGCGGGTCGGGATCAACTGGATCTTCGGCAATCCGGTCGGCCCGACCGCGCCCAAGGTGGTCGATCCGGTGGCGGCCGGCTGGCTGAACCAGCTCAAGGACCTGGCCGGCACCGGCGTCGTCCCGGCCCTGCCCGAGGGCTTCGCCCCGGCGGCGAGCGTGCAGAACCCGCTTTACGCCCGGCCGGTGAACATCGCGATTTCCGGCGTGGTGCTGCTGGCGATCCTGCTGATCGCGCGCTTCGGCCGCGGCTTCGTCGCCAATATCGCGGTGCTGCTGGGCATGCTGATCGGCGCGGTGCTGACCATCGTCCTGGGCCAGATGACCTTCGAGAAGGTGGCCGAGGCGCATTGGTTCGGCATCGTCACCCCCTTCCACTTCGGGGCGCCGATCTTCGATCCGGTGCTGATCCTGACCATGGTGCTGGTGATGATCGTGGTGATGATCGAATCGACCGGCATGTTCCTGGCCCTGGGCGAGATGACCGGGCGCGAGGTCACGCCGCGCCGCCTGTCGGCCGGGCTGCGCACCGATGGCCTGGGCACGCTGATCGGCGGCATCTTCAACACCTTCCCCTATACCTCGTTCAGCCAGAACGTCGGGCTCGTGGGCGTCACCGGTATCAAGAGCCGCTTCATCTGCGTCACCGGCGGCGTGATCCTGATCCTGTTCGGGCTGGTCCCGAAGATGGGCGCGGCGGTCGAATCGCTGCCGACGGCGGTCCTGGGCGGGGCCGGGCTGGTGATGTTCGGCATGGTCGCCGCGACCGGC
>NZ_SOKV02000036.1:0-33621 GCF_004407025.1 Paracoccus sp. DMF | reverse complement strand
CCCCATCGAGGGGCCGGCCAGGCGTGGGGGCAGAGCCCCCGCGCCTCCCGCGCCACCACCCGGCCGGCGCGAGACGAAGCACGGCGCCCGACGCTTCCCTTTCCCCGGCGCCGCCCATAACATCCCGACCGAACCGCCGCCCCGCGAGGGCGCACGACAGCACGACCGCAGGAGGCGGCAGGCCGCAGATGTTTTCCATGCTTCCGCTGCTTGCCGGCCTGCTGCTCGTCGCGGCCTCGCTGACCCCTTCGCTGATTCCGCGCGACTGGCTGGTGCAGGGGCTCCTGGCCGGGGCCTCGATGGCGGCGGGCTATGCGATGATGCAATTCCTGCTGGCGATCTGGCGCACGTTGGAAATCCCGGTCCTGCGCGGCCGGGCCGCGCGCATCGGCCATGCGCTTCTGGCGGTGCCGGTGCTGGCGCTGCTGGGGGCTTGCGTCTTCATGGCCGACGACTGGCAGAACAGCATCCGCGCCCGCATGGGCATGCCGGCGCTGGAAGTCTCGAACACCACCAAGATGCTGGCGACGGCGCTGGCGGTCTTTCTGCTGCTGTTCCTGATCGGCAAGGCGGTGCAGGCGCTGTTCGACCTGCTGCGGCTGCGGCTGGCGCGCTATATCCCGGTGCGCAGCGCCAATGTGCTGGGGCTGCTGCTGGCGGCGCTGATCACCGTCACCCTGACCCGGGACGGCGTGGTGAACTGGGCCATGCGCATCGCCGACAGCTCCTATGTCGCGGCCCAGCACCTGACCGACGTCTCGGTCGCGCCGCCGGCGCAGGACTGGCAGGCGGGCTCGGCCGCCTCGGCGATCGCGTGGGACCTGATGGGCAAGCCCGGGCGCGACTTCGTGCTGGGAGGCCCCGATGCCGCCGCCATCGCCCGCTTCACCGGCCGGCCCGCGCGCGAGCCGCTGCGCATCTACGTGGGCCTTGCCCAGGACAAGAACCCCGAGACCCGCGCCAGGACCGCGCTCGATGAGATGCTGCGGGTCGGCGCCTTCGACCGCAAGGTGCTGGTGCTGGCCAGCCCGACCGGCACCGGCTGGATGGACCCGGCGAGCTATGACGCGCTGGAATACATGCAGGACGGCGACGTGGCGACGGTCGCGGTCCAGTATTCCTATCTGCAAAGCCCGCTGGCGCTGATCTTCGAAACCGACGCCGGCCTGGCCCAGACCGAGGCGCTGATGCGGCTGGTCTATGACCACTGGCGCGGGCTGCCGGTCGAGCGGCGGCCCCGGCTCTACCTGCACGGCATCTCGCTCGGGGCCTGGTCGTCGATGCATGCCTTCAACCCGTTCCAGATGATGAACGAGCCGGTCTCGGGCGCCTTCTGGGCCGGGCCGCCCTTTCCCTCGACGCTGTGGCGCCAGGCCAATGCGGCGCGTCAGGCGCAAAGCCCCTTCGTGCTGCCGCAGATCGACCAGGGCGAGGTCATCCGCTATGCCAGCCAGTTCGCGCCCCCCGACCGCTCGGGCAAGCCCTGGGGGCGGCTGCGCATCCTGTTCCTGCAATATGGCAGCGATCCCATCGTCTTCTACGACGCGACCTCGGTCTGGCGGGCGCCGACATGGATGCGCGAGCCGCCGGCGCCCGATGTCTCGCCGCTGTTGCGCTTCACGCCCATCGTGACGCAGTTCCAGCTGGCGGCGGACATGCTGGTCGCGACCTCGGCCCCGCCGGGCTTCGGCCATATCTACCACGCGCACGACTATATCGACGGCTGGGTCTCGGTCACCGCGCCCGAGGGCTGGACGGCCGCGGACACCGTGCGGCTGAAGGCGATCTGCGGCGTGAACGGGCTGACCGGATGCGAAAACCGCTGATCCTGCTCGCGGCGCTGCTGGGGCTGGTGCTGGCAGGGCTGGGGCTGAACACGGCGCGCAACTATGCCGGCTGGCAGCCCGCTCCCGACACGCCGGCGGCGCGGCTGGCGCGGCTCGCGCCGCATTGGCGGCTGCTGCGGCCCGACACGCCCGGCCCGCATCCGGTCGTGGTGCTGCTCTCGGGCTGCGACGGGGTGCGCGACAACATGGGTTATTGGGCGCGGCAGTTCACTGCCATGGGCCGGGCGGCGCTGATCCTCGACAGCCACGCCCCGCGCGGGCTGGACAAGGCGCAGGCCTGGCGCGCGGTCTGCGCGGCGCAGGTGCTGCCCGGGTCCGAGCGGGCCGGAGACCTGGCCGTGGCGCTGGCCGCGCTGCGCGACATGCCGGGCATCGACGCCACGCAGGTGGCGGTGCTGGGCGCCTCGCACGGCGGCTGGACGGCGATGGAGCTTTTGCACGCGCTTTCCGCGTCCGTGCCGCCGCCCGGCCTGACCGAATGGCCGGCGCCGCCCGCCAGCTTGGCGGCGCAGCTGGGCCCGGTGGTGCTGCTTTATCCCTATTGCGGTCTCGTCAGCACGGCGGACGGGCCCTGGCCGGCGCAGGTCCGGGTGCTGATGCTGCTGGCCGGGCAGGATTCCATCACCGACCCCGCCGCCTGCCGCGCCACGGCCGCCGATCAGCTGGCGCGCGGCACCGACCTGACCCTGCGCATCGACCCCGAGGCCGACCACGGCTTCGACCAGAGCGAGCGCTCGCGCCTGTCGCCCCTGGCCTTCAACCCCGAAGCCACCGCCTGGGCGCGGGCGCGCGTGCTGGCCTTCGTCCGGGGTTTTGCCCTGGCCGCCGAGGGGCTATGACGGCCAGGCAGGAACGGAGGGCAGCAATGCGCGTCATCTTCATGGGCACACCCGATTTCTCGGTCCCGGCGCTGCGGGCCGTCGCCGCGCGGCATCAGGTCGTCGCGGTCTATTCCCAGCCGCCCCGCGCGGCGGGACGCGGGCAGAAGCCCCGCCCCTCGCCCGTGCAGCGCGCGGCCGAGGCGCTGGGGCTGACGGTCCGCACCCCCGAAACCCTGCGCGACCCGGCCGACCGCGCTGATTTCGCGGCTCTTGGCGCCGATGTCGCGTTGGTGGTGGCCTATGGGCTGATCCTGCCGCAGGCGGTTCTGGACGCGCCGCGGCTGGGTTGCCTGAACATCCACGCCTCGCTGCTGCCGCGCTGGCGGGGCGCGGCGCCGATCCATCGCGCCATCATGGCCGGCGACGCGGAAACCGGCGTCGCCATCATGCAGATGCAGGCCGGGCTCGACACCGGCCCGGTGCTGGCCGAGGCGCGCACCGCCATCGGCGCGCAGGACACCACCGCCGACCTGCACGACCGCCTGGCCGCCATGGGCGCCGAGCTGATCGCCGCGACGCTGGACCGTCTGCCGCTGCCCGCCGTGCCGCAACCGGCCGAGGGCGTGACCTATGCCCAGAAGATCGACAAGGCCGAGGCCCGCATCGACTGGACCCGGCCGGCCGAGGTCTTGGACCGGCAGATCCGCGCGCTTTCGCCCTTTCCCGGTGCCTGGTGCCTGGTCGGGGACGAGCGGGTGAAGCTCTTGCGTTCCCGCCTGGCCGCGGGCTCGGGTGCGCCGGGGACGGTGCTGTCGGGCTTTACCGTGGCCTGCGGCACGGGCGCCATCGAGGTGCTGGAAGCGCAGCGCGAGGGCAAGCGGCCGATGTCTGCCGCCGAGGTGTTGCGCGGGCTGACCCTGCCGCCGCTACTCGGCTGAACCTGTTGCCTTTTCGCCACGAAAGTGCCGGATCCGGCCGCTGCGACAGCCGGATCCGCTCATCCCGTGGTAGCATCCGGCCGTGGCAAGACACCGCGGCCGGGTGCCGCTCCAGCGACGAAATCCGTTTCCGCCCAAGGAGTGAATTCATGGATAATCTTGTTCGCACCATGTCCGAGAACTGGTGGGTGCTGCTGTTGCGCGGCATCGCCGCCGTGGTCTTTGGCCTGATCGCGCTGGCCATGCCGGGGCTGACGCTGTTCGTGCTGCTGATCACCTTCGGGGTCTATGCGGTCTTCGACGGCATCCTGGCCATCGTCACCGGCTTTCGCCGCAAGGGTCAGGACGACCAGTGGTGGGCCTGGGCGCTCGACGGGCTGCTGTCGGTGCTGATCGGCCTGATGGCGCTGTTCTGGCCGGCGGCGACGGCCGTGGTCTTCGTGCTGTGGATGGCGGCCTGGGCCATCGTCGCGGGCATCTTCCGCATCATCGCGGCCGTCCGCCTGCGGCGCGAGATCGAGGGCGAATGGGCGCTGGGCCTCAGCGGGTTGCTGCTGGCGCTTTGGGGCATCCTGCTGGTGCTGCTGCCGGCGGCGGGGCTGCTGGGCCTTGCCTGGATGATCGGGACCCTGGCAGTGCTGATCGGCGTCGTGCTGATCGTGCTTGCCTTCCGGCTGAAGCGGCTGAGGACGGCCTAGACCGCACGGCCGCCGGAGTATTTGGGGAAACGGTGAAGAGGGTCAGGTCCCGCGCGGCTTGGCGCGCAGGGTCGGATCGGCCTCCAACGGGTTTTCCGGCCAGGGGTGGCGGGGATAGCGGCCGCGCATGTCCTTCCTGACATCGCCATAGCCGCCGGCCCAGAAGCCCGGCAGGTCCGTCGTCACCGCGATGGGCTTGCCGCCCGGCGACAGCATCGCGATGCGCAGCGCCCGGCCGCCGACCGTGGGATGGCGCGAGACGCCGAACAGCTCTTGCAGCTTCAGCTCGATCGAGGGCGTTTCGTGGTCATAGTCGATCGGCACCTTGCGGCCCAGCGGCGTGGTGAAATGCGCGGGCGCCGCCCGGTCCAGCGCCTGCTGGCCGTCCCAGCCGATGCGCGCCTTCAGCGCCTCGGTCAGGTCGAGCCCGCGCAGGTCCGAAAGCGTCCGCGCCTTGGTCAGCCAGGGCAGCAGCCAGTCGGGATCCGACAGCAGGCTCGCGTCATCGACCGGTCCCAGGTCCGGGACCAGCGCGATCCGCGCCCGCAGCCGCGCGGCGGCGGGCGTCCAGCTCAGCCCATGCTGGCGCAACCCCTCGAAAGCCGCGCGCGCGAGGGCCTGCGGATCGGGGCTGTCCAGCGCCCGGTCCGACAGCACCAGCGCGCCCAGGCGTTCCTGGCGGCGTGCGGTCACGCGGCTGTCGCGGCGCGACCATTCCACCGCCTCGACGGTTTCGATGCGGCCCGCGTAAAGCGCGCGGATCTCGGCTTCATGGATCGGCAGGGCCAGGCGGATGCGGGCCTCGCGCGTGTCGCCGTCGAGGTCGGTCGCGACGATGAAGCGATGCGCGGCCATGGCGTCGCCCTCGGGCAGCACGGCGCCCTTGCCGCCCGACAGCACATAGCGCGGCTGGTCGTCCCGGCGCCGCTGGCCGATGCGGTCGGGATAGGCCAGCGCCGCCATGGCGCCGGGCGACAGGTCGGCGCTGTCGCCGGCCCCGTTTCCGGCCATGCGGCGCAGGCGCTTTGCCTCGTCGCGGATGCGGTGCAGGGCGGCGTCGTTCACCGGCCAGGGATGGCGGTCGCGATAGGCGCGCAGGTCGCGCAGCGCCGCCAGCCGGGGCGCAAGATCGGCCGGCGCCCCGCTCAACGGATCGCGGTCGGCCAGCAGCGCGGCCAGCCCGGCGGCGTCGCGCCCGGCCACGGCCAGCATATGCGCCAGCCGCGGATGCAGCGGCAGCGCGGCCAGCCGGCGGCCGTGATCGGTGATCCGCCCGGCCGCATCCAGCGCGCCGAGGTCGCGCAGCAGGGCGCGCGCCTCGGCCAGCGCGGCCTCGGGCGGCGGGGTCAGGAAGGCGAGGTCGCTGCCGTCCGAGCCCCAGATCGACAGCTCCAGCGCCAGCCCCGACAGGTCGGCCACCGCGATCTCGGACGGGGCGAAGGCGGGCAGCGCCCCTTCCTCGGCCCGCGCCCACATCCGATAGCAGATCCCCGGCGCGACCCGGCCGGCGCGGCCGCGGCGCTGCTCGGCCTCGGCCCGGCTGACCCGTTCCGTGACCAGCCGCGACATGCCCGAGCCGGGGTCGAAACGCGCCCGCCGCGCCCGGCCGGCATCGACCACGACCTTGACGTCGGGAATGGTCAGCGAGGTTTCGGCAATGGAGGTCGCCAGCACCACCCGCCGCCCCGTCGCCGGGCGCAGCACCGCCTGCTGGGCCTTGAACTCCATGGCGCCGTAAAGCGCCACTACCTCGGCCGGCAGGTCCAGCGCGGCCATGGTGCGGCGGATCTCGCCCTCGCCGGGCAGGAAGGCCAGGACGGTGCCGCCCAAGGCCCGCGTCGCGGCTTCGGCCTCGGCGATCAGTCGCGCGGCCTCGGGGACCAGCCGCGCGCCGGCGGGCAGGGGGCGGTCCAGCCAGCGCGTCTCGACCGGAAAGGCGCGGCCCTCCGAGCGGATCACCGGCGCGCCGTCCAGCAGCGCCGCCACCGGCCCGGCGTCGAGCGTGGCCGACATGACCAGCAGCATCAGGTCCGGGCGCAGCGCCGCTCGCGCCTCCCATGCCAGCGCCAGGCCCAGGTCGGCGTTCAGGCTGCGCTCGTGGAATTCGTCGAAGATCACGCAGCCGATGCCGTCGAGCGCGGGGTCCGATTGCAGCATCCGGGTCAGGATGCCCTCGGTCACCACCTCGATGCGGCTGCCCGGCACCGACTCGCCGCGGATGCGATAGCCGACGCGGGCGCCCAGGGGCTCGCCCAGCGTCTCGGCCATGCGGGCGGCGGCGGCGCGGGCAGCCAGTCGGCGCGGTTCCAGCATCAGGATGCGGCCCGCGGTGACCGGCAGCAGCGCCAGCGGCACCCGCGTGGTCTTGCCGGCGCCCGGAGGCGCCATCAGCACGGCCCGGCCATGCGCGGACAGCGCGGCGATGAGGTCGGGCAGAACGGCGTCGATGGGCAGTTGCATGGCGCCTTATGGCAAAAGCGCCACGGCGGGGAAAGGCCGTCGGGGCCCATTGACAGCGGCCGGCATCTCGCGATTGCGTGATCGCATTGAGCGGAAGGGGATTGCGATGAACGAATGGTTGTTGCTGCTGCTGGTGCCGCTGGGGGCTGCGGCCTTTGGTCAGCTTTTCCAGGATGATGATGATGACAACCGGAACGAGCCCGAACCGGAACCCGAGCCGCAGACCGGCGGCACCGCCGGCGACGACACGCTGACCGCGCCCGAGGGCTTTCGCGGCCGGGTGATGGGGCGTGACGGCGACGACCGGATCACGGTCGGCTCGCCTGACGATCCCGGCTATTATCACGACTCGACCAACCTGACGACCGACGATGGCCATTGGAACGCCTGGCGGGATTGGGATCCCGATGCGCCCGGCCGCGTGCCGCCCGGCGTCGTCATGGCGCGCGGCGGCGATGGCGCGGATACGATCATCGGTTCGGGGCGCGGCATCCATGCCGACGGCGATGCCGGCGACGACCGTCTGGAACTGCATAGCGAGCCGGGCGACCTGCGCGATGGCCGCAGCGATTACGCGCTGCTGGGCCGGGGCGGTGCGGGCAATGACGAGATCATCGTTTCGGGCAGCGGCGCGCTGGTGCTGGGCGATGAGGGCGACGACCTCATCAGCGCCTCGGGCGAGAACATGGTCATCAATGGCGGCGAGGGGGCGGATACCATTCACGTCGCCGGCCTGACGAACAGCGAGATCGTGCTGGGCCGGGGCGATGTGGTGACCGGGCGCGGCGAGGGTGCGGACGGGCTGCGCTTCCGCCTGCATGACGGTGCCGATTTCACCGGCAATGCCTCGGACGAGGAGTTCGTGGCCCGCGAGGGATCGCGCGTCGATGGCGGTGGCGGCGACGATCATCTGACCAATGACTATAATGACGACAGCTCGGTCACGCTGATCGGCGGCGCCGGCAATGACACCATCATCGGCAATGATGCCATGGGCGACCATGCCAGCACCGCGCAGGACGGCTATTCCTGGCGCGTCGGTGCGTCCAGCGACAGTCTGGACGGCGGCGATGGCGATGACATCATCGGCTATGACCGCGGTGACACCATCACCGGCGGCGCCGGCGCCGACAGCATCGACGGTTACGTGGACAGCCGCGACGCTGCGACCGTCACCGATTTCGACCCCGCCGAGGACCGGCTGCGCGTCAACATCCCGCCCGCCGAGGCCGGCACCGAGGCCGATCCCTTTGGCAATGTCTCGGTCATCGAGGAAAACGGCGGCACCGTCATCCGCCTGGGCGATGCCGAGATCATGCGGATCGAGAACGCCACCGGCCTGAACATCGGCTTCCAGACCGACCGCTGGCGCGAGGAATGGTCCGATGGCAGCATCCACGAGGGCGAATACCGCGAGGGCGATGGAGAGGTTCTGACCGAAGACACCATCTTCACCGATCTCGACGGCAACGAGGTGGACCGCGACTCGCTGGACGTGGTGATCAACAACTACCTCACGCTCTATACCTGAGCCCTACACATCCGCCGCCCGGCTGCATATCTTGGCCGGGCGACAGGCGGGGGACCGGATGGGAATTGCCGACGATCTGATGCAGGGCCTGGGGATTTCCGACCCGGTGATCCGGCTGGGCGTGACGGGGCTGTCGCGCGCCGGCAAGACCGTGTTCATCACCTCGCTGGTGGCGAACCTGCTGGACCGGGGCCGGATGCCGGCGCTGCGCGCGGCGGCGGACGGCTCGCTGAAGGCGGCGTGGCTGCAGCCGCAGCCCGACGACACCGTGCCGCGCTTCGACTACGAACGCCACCTGGCCGCCATGACCGGCCCCGACCCGCATTGGCCCGAGGGCACGCGCCACGTCAGCCAGTTGCGCCTGTCCCTGCGCGTGCAGCCGCGCGGCATGATCGCCGGCTGGCGCGGTGCGCAGGTGCTGCATCTCGACATCGTGGACTATCCGGGCGAGTGGCTCTTGGACCTGCGGCTGATGGAGCGCGACTTCGACACCTGGTCGCAGGAGGTGCTGGACCGCATGAAGGGCCGGCCCGGCGCGCTGGAATTCCTGGCCGCGCTGGCCTCGACCGATCCCGCGCGTTTCGAGGAAGGCGCGGCACAGGCGCTGGCCGCCGCCTATACCAGCCACCTGCACCGGGCGCGCGAGGCCGGCTGGTCGGACTGCACCCCCGGCCGCTTCCTGATGCCCGGAGAACTGGAGGGCTCGCCGGCGCTGACCTTCACGCCGCTGCCGCAGCAGATGCGCGACACGGCCTTGGGCCGCGAATTCGCCCGCCGCTTCGGCGCCTACAAGGCGCGGGTGGTGCGGCCGTTCTTCCGCGAGCATTTCGCCCGCATCGACCGGCAGGTGGTGCTGATGGACGTGCTGGGCGCGATCCACGCCGGGCCGCAGGCGGTCGAGGACATGCGCCGCGCCATGGCCGACATCCTGACCGCCTTCCGCCCCGGCCGCGCCGGCTGGCTGGCGCAGCTTCTGGGCACAAGGCGGGTCGAACGCATCCTGTTCGCCGCGACCAAGGCCGACCATCTGCACCATATCCAGCACCCGCGCCTGACCGCGATCACCGCCGCCATGCTGCGCGAGGCCCGCGACCGCGCCGATTTCTCGGGCGCGCGGACCGAGGCCATGTCCATCGCCTCGCTGCGCTGCACCACCGAGGAGATGATCCGCCAGGACGGCGAGGAATTGCCCGCGGTGCGCGGCACGCTGATGGACGGGCGGCAGGCGGCCTTCTATCCCGGCGAGCTGCCGGCGAACCCGGCCGAACTGCTGGTGCCGGCAAGCCAGGGTGCTGCGCGCTGGCTGGACGGCGATTATGCGATCATGGACTTCGCCCCGGCCCCGGCCACGCTGCGCCCGGGCGACGGGCCGCCGCATATCCGGCTGGACCGGGCGGCGGAATTCCTGATCGGCGACCGGATCTGAGGAGGCATGATGGCTGAACCCCCGAAAGACCTCGCGAAACGGCGCGGGCCGGTCCTGATCGAGATGGAGGCCGCCCCCGATGCCGCGCCCTCCGAGCCCGAGGCCGTGGCCCAGGTCATGCCCGAGACGCCGCCGCCGCCCCCTTCCGGCGACCGTCGCGACCGGCGTGCGCCGCGCAGCGAGACGCGCGAGGGCGCGGCGCCCTCGCCCGCCGATGCCCCGGCGATCGAGGACGGCCCGCTCGCGCCGCTGCCGCAGCCCCGCACCATGCAGATGGTGGCGCGGCTGGTCGGCGCCGGTCCGTCCCGGCTGACGCGGTTCTTCCTGAATACCGGGGTGGCGCTCTTTACCTTCCTGTTGTCGGTGGCGGCGCTGCGCTACCTGACCGACCTGCTGAACGCCTATCCGCTGCTCGGCTGGATCGGCATCGGGCTGATGGTGCTGTTCTGCCTGGCGGCGCTGGGGATGGCGTTCCGCGAATACCGGGCCTGGGCGCGCTTCGGCGCCATCGACGGCATCAACCGCGCCGCTGGTGCGGCGCTGGCCTCAGGCGACCTGGCGGCGGCGCAGCAGGTGGTGGGGCGGATGGAGAGCCTCTATCGCACCCGGCCCGAGCTGGAATGGGGCCTGACCCGGCTCAAGGAGCGCAAATCCGAGGCCTATGACCCCGAGACCCTGATCGCCCTGGCCGAGGGCGAGCTGCTGGCCCCGCTGGACCAGCAGGCCCGGCGCGAGATCGAGGCCGCCGCCCGCACCGTGGCCGCCGCCACCGCGCTGATCCCGCTGGCGCTGGCCGATGTCTTTGCCGCGCTGGCGGCGAACCTGCGCATGATCCGGCGCATGGCCGAGATCTATGGCGGCCGCGCCGGCGCCGTCGGCGGCTGGCGGCTGGCGCGCACGGTGATGACGCATCTGGTCGCGACCGGCGCCGTCGCGGCCGGGGACGACCTGATCCATACCGTCGCCGGCGGCGGCCTGCTGGCCAAGGTCTCGAAACGCTTCGGCGAGGGGGTGGTGAACGGGGCGCTGACCGCCCGCGTCGGCATCGCCGCGATGGAGGTCTGCCGGCCCTTGCCCTTCATCCACCAGCCGCGCCCCAAGGTCGGCAACCTGATCGCGCGCGGGCTGAAGGGGCTGTTCGGCGAGGACGAGCCGCGCTAGGCGCCCCGTTGCTGGAGTATTTGGAAAACGGTGAAAGGCGCAGGGCCTGCTCGTCTTCTTTGCTCCCCAAATACCCATCCGGCCGCGCGCATCTGCACTGCCGGTCGGGTATTTTCAGAGCAAAGAAGCGGCCGTTTCCCGTGCCGCGGCGCTGGCGTATGGTTCGGGCATGAGATCGCGCCGCCTTGCCTTGCTTCTGATGTCTCTCGTGCTGCTGCTGGGGCTGGGCGCCGGGCTGCGCGACCGGCTGGACGCCTGGGTCGATGCGACCGTGCTGCCGGGGCTCGAGGTGGCGGTCGGCGTCGAGGTGGTGGCGCGGGACGGCAGCTTGCTGCGGCCGTTCCAGGTGGCCGACGGGCGCTGGCGGCTGGATGCCGGGCCGGTCGATCCATTGTTCCTGGACATGCTGCTGCTGTGGGAGGATCGGCGCTTCCAGCGCCATGGTGGCGTCGACGCCCTGGCGATGCTGCGCGCCGCGGGGCAGGCGCTGCGGCATGGGCGGGTGGTTTCGGGCGGCTCGACCCTGACCATGCAGGTGGCGCGGCTGATCGAATCCGGGCCGACCGGGCAATGGGCCGGCAAGCTGCGGCAGTTGCGGCTGGCGCTGGCGCTGGAGCGGCATCTGGGGAAGCGCGAGATCCTGGCGCTTTACCTGCGCCTCGCCCCCTATGGCGCCAATGTCGAGGGCATTCGCGCCGCCAGCCTGCAATGGTTCGGCAAGGAGCCGCGCCGGCTGAGCCCGGCGCAGGCGGCGCTGCTGGTCGCCCTGCCGCAATCGCCCGAGGCGCGGCGGCCCGACCGCTTTCCCGCGGTCGCCAAGGCGGCGCGGGACCGGGTGCTGGCGCGGGCGGCGGCGGCCGGGCTGATCTCGGCCAGCGATGCCCGGGCGGCGATGGCCGAGCCGGTGCCGCGCGCGCGCCGTGCCTTTCCGGCCCTGGCGCCGCTGCTGGCCGCGCGGCTGCTGCGCGAGCATCCCGGCGCCACCCGGATCGAGACCACCATCGACCCGCGCCTGCAGCGCCGGGCCGAGGATCTGGCCTCGCGCGCCGTGCGCGGCACCGGGCGGCGGCTGTCGGCGGCCGTGGTGCTGGCCGATCACCGGACGGGCGAGATCCTGGCCGAGGTCGGGGCGGCGGACTGGACCGACGGCGCCTCGGCCGGTTTCGTGGACATGGCGCGGGCCTGGCGCAGCCCGGGCTCGACGCTGAAGCCCTTTGTCTATGGCCTCGCCTTCGACGACGGGCTCGCGCATCCCGAGACGCTGATCGAGGACCGCCCGACCGCCTTCGGCCGCTGGCAGCCGCAGAATTTCGACAGGCATTTCCGCGGCACCGTCAGCCTGAAGAACGCGCTGATCTGGTCCTTGAACATCCCGGTGGTGAAGCTGGCCGATGCGGTCGGGCCGAACCGCATCGCCCAAGCCCTGCGCCGCGGCGGGGTCGAGCTGCGGCTGGCGGGCGATGCGCCGGGCCTGGCCGTGGTGCTGGGCGGAGCCGGGGTGACGCTGGAGGGGCTGGCGCAGGGCTATGCCGCGCTGGCGCGGGGCGGGCGCGGCATCACGCTATCGGCGCTGCCCGGCGGCGCGGCGGCCGGGCAGGCGCCGATGTTCGGCCCGGTCGCGGCCTGGCAGGTCGGGCATGTCCTGGCGCAAAGCCCGGCGCCGCATGGGGTGCGGCAGCGGGTGCTGGCCTACAAGACCGGCACCTCCTACGGGTTTCGCGACGCGCTGGCGGTGGGCTATGACGGGGCGCATGTCGGCGCGGTCTGGCTGGGCCGGCCGGATGGCACGCCGGTCCCGGGCGGCTTTGGCGGCGACCTGGCCGCGCCGGTGCTGTTCGACCTGTTCGACGCGCTGCCCTCGGTCGCGCTGCCGCCGCCACCGCCGCAGGCGCTGACGCTGCCGAACAGCGCGCTGCCGCTGCCGCTGCGCCGCTTTGCCGCCCCGGGCGAGGCGAGCGCCGCCGCCGCCCGTCCGGCCAGTCCCGATGCGCTGCGCCTGACCTATCCGCCGGACGGGGCCGAGCTGGAACGGCGCGGGCCGCTGACCGCCAAGGCGCGGGGCGGGCGGGCGCCCTGGACCTTTCTGCTGAACGGCGCGCCTGCCGCCATCGCCCGGCCGCAGCCCTGGGCCGAGCTGCCCGATCCCGGTCCCGGCTTTGCCCGCCTGACGGTGGTCGATGCCGATGGCGCCTCGGCGACTGCGACAATACGGTTGCACTGACGCGATTTGCGCGTTTCGTGATTCGCTTGACCTTTTCTTAACCGGATTTTGCGACATATTCCGACCATGCTGCATATCAACGACCAGATCACGATCCAGGAATGGGAGCTGTCCGAGCAATTCACCCGGTCTCAGGGACCGGGCGGGCAGAACGTGAACAAGGTCGAGACCGCGGTCGAGCTGCGCTTCGAGGCCGAGCGCTCGCCGCATCTGGCGGCGCCGGTCAAGGCGCGGCTGAAGCGGCTGGCGGGCCGGCGCTGGACGCTGGACGGCGCCGTGCTGATCCGCGCCGAAGAGACCCGCAGCCAGGCCCGCAACCGCGAGCTGGCGCGCGAGCGGCTGGCCGAGCTGATCCGCCAGGCCCTGGTCGCGCCGCGCAAGCGCATCCCCACGCGCCCGACGCTGGGCAGCCAGCGCCGCCGCCTGGCCGCCAAGACCCAGCGCGGCGAGGTCAAGGCCGGCCGCACCCGCATCCGCGATGCGGAGGGCGGCGAATGATCGTCGAGTTCCGCGACAGGCTGGCCCGCCTGCTGGGCCGCCGCCCGCCCGAGATGCAGGTCGCCGCGCTGTGCCTGGACGAGGCGAGCGGCCAGGTGCTGCTGGTGACCAGCCGCGGCACCGGGCGCTGGATCGTGCCCAAGGGCTGGCCCATGCCCGGCCGCAGCCTGGCCGGCGCCGCCATGCAGGAGGCCTGGGAGGAGGCCGGCGTGCGCGGCCGCGCCGGGCCCTGCGAGATCGGCCGCTATCGCTATGACAAGGACCAGGAGCGCGGCTTCGCCATCCCGGTCGAGGTGCGGGTGTTCCCGCTGTATGTCGAGAGCCTGGCCGAGGACTATCCCGAGGCCGAGCAGCGCCAGCGACGCTGGTTCCCGCCCGCCGAGGCGGCGCGGATGGTGGCCGAGCCGGGGCTGCAGCAGATCCTGCGGGCGCTGCCCGCCGCCGCCGGGTCGTGACGCGGGGCATGGCGCGCTATACCCGGGAATATCGGACGCTGGACAAGGACTTGCGCCGCGTCACCCATAGCGAGCGGGCGATGCTGCAATCCGGCCGCCCGGTGTTTCGCCTGGGGCTGGCGCTGATCTTCATGGCCGCGGCCGCCTATGCGGCGACGGCGATCTTTGCCGGCCAGCCGGCGCTGGGCATCGTCGCCGCCGCCATGGCGGTCGCGGCCTGGCTGGCGCTGTCGATCGGCGCCAACGACGTGTCGAACTCGCTCAGCCCCGCCGTCGGCGCCGGGGCGATCGGCATGGGCACCGGCCTGGTGCTGGTCGCGGTGATGGAGGTGCTGGGCGCGGTGATCGCCGGCGGCTCGGTCACCCAGACCCTGACCGAGGGGCTGGTCGGCGACGCGCTGGGCCAGGGCGAGGCGACGGCGCGCATGATGCTGACCGCGCTCTTGGCGGCGGGGGGCTGGATCACGCTGGCGACCTGGCTCGACGCGCCGGTCAGCACCACCCATTCGGTCGTCGGCGCCATCGCCGGCGCCGGGCTCGCCAGCTTCGGCCCCGGCGCGGTGAACTGGCCCGAGCTTGGCATGATCGCCATCGGCTGGGTGGTTTCGCCGCTGATCTCGGGCGCGCTGGCGGCGCTGTTCCTGGCGGCGCTGCGCAACCGTGTCATCGACCGCGCGGACCGGGTCGCCGCCGGCCGGGTCTGGCTGCCGGTCATGGTGGCGCTGACCACGGCGCTGCTGGGCTCGATGGCGGGGGTGGCCTGGCACGGGCTGCCGCTGGTCGCCATCCTGGCGCTGGGCCTTGGCGCCGGTGCTGCCGGCTGGGCCTATGCCCGGCTGCGCCTGCAGCGCGAGATCGCGGCCAATCGCGGCGACCAGTTGGCGCTGAAGAAGCTGCTGGGCGTGCCGCTGGTTACGGCGGCGATGGTCATGGGATTCGCGCATGGCTCGAACGACACCTCGAACGTCGCGGCGCCGCTGGGCATCATCCTCGACAGCCTGCCGACCCGGACGGCGCTGCTGCCGCAGGGCCGGCTGGTGCTGCTTCTGGGCGGCATGGGCATCGCGCTGGGGGTGCTGCTGTTCGGGCGCCGGCTGGTGCATATGGTCGGCAGCAAGATCACAAGGCTGAGCGCGGCGCGGGCGCTGTGCATCTCGCTGGCCACCTCGGCCACGGTGCTGGGGTTTTCGGCGGCGGGGCTGCCGGTCTCGACCACGCATATCGCCGTGGGCGGCGTCTTCGGCATCGGCTTCTATCGCGAATGGCGCGACCGCCGGCTGGCCGCCGCCCG
This sequence comes from Paracoccus sp. DMF, assembly GCF_004407025.1. Taxonomy (NCBI): domain Bacteria; kingdom Pseudomonadati; phylum Pseudomonadota; class Alphaproteobacteria; order Rhodobacterales; family Paracoccaceae; genus Paracoccus; species Paracoccus sp. DMF. The sequence goes on along the minus strand of NZ_SOKV02000036.1, from coordinate 18,274 downwards.
GCCCGCGCTGCCGGACGAGGAACGAAGGCGGCGCCACCTGGTGCGGCGCTCCTACATGCGGATGATCCTGGGGGCCTGGCTGATTACCGTGCCGGCGGCGGCGGCGCTGGCGGCGGCGCTGGTCTGGATCGGGCGGCTGCTCTAATTCGGGGCGTGTTCGCCGTCGATCAGCACCATGATCCGCCCGCGCGAGCAGCGCTCGACCCGGGCCTCGACGCCATAGACCTGCGCCAGCAGGGTGGGGGTCAGCACGTCTTCGGGCCGGCCCTCGGCATGGGTATGGCCGTCGTGCAAGAGCACGATCCGGTCGGCCCATTGCGCTGCCAGCGCCAGGTCGTGCAGCACCGCGACGACGATCCGCCCCTCGCCCGCCAAGCGACGCAGCTCCGACAGGAGCCGCACCTGACGCGCCAGGTCCAGCGCCGAGGTCGGCTCATCGAGCAGCAGCAGGCGCGGGTCGCGGACGATGGCCTGGGCCAGGCTGACCATCTGGCGCTGCCCGCCCGACAGCGCCGACAGCGGCTCCAGCGCCAGGGCGGCGATGCCCAGCGTCTCCATCACCGCCAAGGCGGCGTGGTCGGCCTGGCGGGCGCCGATGGTCGCCCCGGCCCGCAGCGCCGCGATCACGCTTTCCAGCGCCACCAGCGACGAGGCGCCGGGCAAGGTCTGCGGCATGAAGCCGACCAGCCGCGAGCGATCCCGGGCCGGCATATGCGCCAGGTCCTGCCCGTCCAGCACCACCCGGCCGCCATGCGGCTGCAATTGCGCGATGGCGCGCAACAGGGTCGACTTGCCGGCGGCATTGGGGCCGGCCAGCACCGTGACCTCGCCCGGGCGCAGCAGCGGCAGGTCCAGCCCCTGAAGCACGGGACGCGCGCCGAAGCGGACCGAAATGCCCTGCGCCAGCAACCCCTGCATCAGCGCCTCCGCCCGCGCAGGATCAGCGCGAAGAAGATCGGCAGGCCGATCAGCGAGGTGACCAGCCCGACCGGCAGCAGCACGCCGGGCACCAGCGTCTTCGACAGCGTCGAGGCCAGCGACATGACCAGCGCGCCGGTCAAGAGGCTGGCGGGCAGGAAGACGCGGTGGTTCTCGCCCACCAGCATCCGCGCGATATGGGGGCCCGCCAGGCCGACGAAGCCGATTACCCCGACCATGGACACGGCGGCGGCCGACAGCAGGCTGACCCGGAACAGCGTCCAGCGCCGCAGCCCGGTCACATCGACGCCGAAGCTGCGCGCCTGGTCCTCGCCCAGCCGCAGCGCGGTCAGCCGCCAGGCGGCGCGAAAGGAAAACGGCACCGCCGCGACCAGCACCACGACCAGCATCGCGACGCCCGGCCATTGCGCCGAGGCGAGGCTGCCCATGGTCCAGAACACCAGCTGTTGCAGCGCGTCGGCCGAGGCCATGAACTGCACCAGCGACAGCAGCGCGGCGGCGGTGAAGTTCAGCGCCACGCCGAAAAGGATCAGCACCTCGGGCCCGCCGCCCCGGATGCGGCCCAGCAGTTGCAGCAGCGCCAGGGCGCCCAACGCGAACAGAAAGGCATTGCCCGAAACGCTCCAGACCGGCGGCAGGCCGGGGATGGTCAGGCCCAGGACGATGGCGACGGCGGCGCCCAGCGCGGCAGAGGCCGAGACGCCCAGGGTAAAGGGCTCGGCCAGCGGGTTTTCCAGCACGGTCTGCATCTCGGCCCCGGCCAGCGCCAGCGCCGCGCCGACCAGCAGCGCCATGCAGGCCACGGGCAGGCGCACGGCCCAGACGATGACCTCGGTGCCGCGCGCGACCTCGCCGCCGGTCAGGGCCCGCAGCGTATCCGACAGCGGCAGGCCGGCCGGGCCGGTCACGAGATCCAAGAGCAACGCGGCCAGCGCCGCGACGGCCAGCACGCCGACCAGCACCGCGTGGCGCCGGCCCTGCCGGTGATAGCGTTCCAGCGTGTCCGTGGTCATTGCCCCTTGGTCACCCACCAGGTGCCCGGCACGGTCACGGGCGAGAAGCGGGCGTTGATCTCGGCCAGGGTGGCATTCGGATCCACGTCCTGGAACAGGTCGGGGTGGAAGGTCTTGGCCAGGTATTCGATCAGCGCGATATGCACCGGCGAATCGTTGAACATATGCCAGACGCCGCCCGCGCGGCCGTCCTGCACCGCCCGCAGCGCCGAGAAGCCGGGCGCCGAGACCAGCGCGTCGAAACTGGCCTGCGCCGTCTCGGCATCGACGCCCGAGCCCAGCACCAGCCCGCCCCGCGCCGCCATATGCGTGCCGCCGGTCGCGACATAGACGTCCGGGTCGGCGGCGATCAGCGCTTCCAGGCTGACATTGCCCTGCACGGTCTTCACGGTCTCGTTGCCGATGTTCGCGCCGCCCGCCGTGGTGATGAAGTCGTGGAACACCCCGGTGCCCACGGTGGCGCAGCAGCCAGTCGGCGCAGCATGGACGTGGAAGAACACGCGCGGACGCGGCACCTGCGGCGGCAGGCGGTCACGGATGCGGTCCAGCCGGGTTTCGTAGAATTCGGCGAATTCCTCGGCGCGCTCCTCGGCGCCGGTCAGCTTGCCCAGGATGCGCAGGCTGGGCATCGAGTTCTCCTGCGGATGCGAGAAGAAATCGACATAGGCGACCGGGATGCCCGCGGCCTCGATCTGCTGGCGGGCCAGGTCGGTCGCCGGGTCGTTCTGGTCGACCAGCGTCAACACCACCAGGTCGGGATGCAGCGCAATGATCGCCTCGGCCGACAGGCCGCGCGCGCCGGCGCCGACCGGCTTGATCTGGTCGAGGCTCGGGAATTTCGCGCGATAGGCCGCCAGCGTCGGTTCGTCCAGCGCCCGCGCCAGCCGCCAGCCCGAAACCAGCGCCACCGGATCGTCGTGGATCAGCCCCAGAACCGCCAGATGCCGCGCCTCGGCCAGGACGACATGCTCGGCCGGTTTGGGCAGGGTGACCTCGCGCCCCAGGATGTCGGTCGCCGTCACATCCGCGCGGGCCGCGGCCAGCGAGGCGATCAGGGCAAGGGCGGCCAGCAGGGCGCGGGTCAGGGTCATGGCGTCGGTCCTCAGGAGAGGCGGGGCGCGCCGTCGCGCCCCGCGGTCCGGGCCCTTTTACTCGGCAACCGGGGCGATGCGCCAGATGCGGTCGCCGGCCTCGTCGCCTTCGCCCTTGGACTTGTTCACCGCCCAGACATTGCCGTTCTGGTCGGCGCGCAGCTGGTTCGGCATGCTGCCGGCATCGAGGTTCGCCACGATCTCGCCTTGCGGGTTGACCGCGGTGATGGTGCCGGCGCCGCGGTTCGCGACATAGGCCAGCCGGCCCTTGGGCTCGAAGGCGACGTTCAGCGGCCCGGCGCCCACGGCGACATCATGCAGCACCTCGCCGGTTTCCGCCTTGACGATCAACAGGTTGTCGGTCGCCTGCGAGGCGACGAAGATCAGCCCGTCCTGCGGGTCGTAGGCCACGCCCGAGGCGGCCTTGACGCCCGGCAGCGGGATCACCTTGACCTCGCCCGACTTCAGGTCGACCAGCGCGGCCTCGGGCGTGGCGATGCTGACGGTGACCAGCTTGCCGCCGGCCTCGTCGATGTCCAGCGCCATGGTCGAGAATTCCTCGCCCCGCACGCCCGACTTGATGACGATCGGGTCCAGCGGCTCCAGCGTCTTGATGTCGAAGACCTTGATTTCGGGCGCGCCGGTCGCGGCGACATAGGCGCGGCCGTTGGCCTCATCGACCACCACGTCGCGGGCATGCGGCACGGCGCCCGGCTCGAACTGCTTGACCAGCGACAGGTCGGACTGCTTGTAGACCGCGACGGTGTCCTGGCGGGTATTGGTCACCCAGACATTGCCGTTGGCATCGTCCACGTCCACGCCATAGACCGCGAACAGCCCGCCGTCGCTGCCGTCCGGCCGCGCGGGGGCGGCGCCGGGACTGGTTTCGACCAGGATCTTCAGCGTCTCGGGGTCGATCTTGACCAGCTTCGATTCCTTGACCGGGGGCCGGCCGACCGCGCTGGTCACGAAGACCGCGTCGCCCGCGCCATTCAGCCGCACCTGGTAGAGGCCGCGCACCACCGGCTCGCTGGCGATGGTGTATTTCTCGGCGCCGCCGACCGGCACCTCGGGCGAGATCTTCAGCTCGACCACCTCGGCCGAGGCCGGGTTCTCCGTCACAACGACGATGGGCTGCAAGCCGGTCTCGGCCTCGGCGTCGATGTCCAGCGGGAAGCTGAACTTGCCGTCCTGGCCGATGCTGATCGGCTCGGCGTTCAGCGGCTTGGCGCCGCGCAGCAGGGTGACGGTCTGGCCGGGGATCAGGTCCTCGCCCTCGATCACCGCCTTGCCGCCCTTGACGACCGGGGCGCGCTCGACGCCGCCGGCGCCGACATCGCCGGCGAAACTCACCAGCGGCTTGGTGAAGATGGTCTCGGCCAGGGCCGGGCCGGCCAGCAGCGACAGGGTCAGCGCCGAGGCGCCCAGCAGCGCGCGGATCGAGGGGCGGGATGGAAGGGTCATGGGAAACTCCTGCAAGGACGGACGGGGATCGCTGACCGCTTGGGCTGGCTTCGTTCGCCGGGCAACCTATATTTCCGACAGTCCTTGTCAACTAAGACGCACCGGGGCAAAGGGGATGCGGGCAGAAAAGGATGTCGCAGAATGTCGCAATTCGGCAAGGTTGGACCGGGGCACGCGCAGGGGCAGGCGGGCTTGCAGATCTTCCGGACCGGGGCGCCGACGCATGACCTGTCGCAGCGGGTCGTCGACGTGGGTCCGGGGCACCGGCTGTTCCTGGCCGTGCCCAAGGCGCCGGCGCCGGCCGGGGGCTGGCCGGTTCTCTACATGCTGGACGGCAACGCCGCCTTCGACTTCCTGACGCCCGAGCATCTGGCGCTGGCGCCCGGCCTGGTGCTGGTCGGCATCGGCTATGACATCGACCGGCAGTTCGCACGCGAGCGGCGCACGCTGGATTTCACCGCGCCGGACGGGCCGGGCGACGGGCTGCGTCCCGATCCTGTGCATCAGGGCCGCACGGCCGGCGGCGCCGCGATCTTCCACGACCGCCTGATCGGCCCCCTGCGCGCCGCGGCCGAGGCCGGCTTGCCGGTCGATCCGGCCCGCCGCACGCTCTGGGGCCACAGTTTCGGCGGGCTTTTCACGCTTTACGCGCTGCTGGCGCGGCCGGGGCGGTTTGCGCGCTATGCCGCGATCAGCCCCTCGATCTGGTGGGACGAGGCGTTGATCCGCCGCGTGGCGCAGGCCGCGGCTCCCGCCACGCTGCCGCTCTTGGTGGCGCTGGGCGACCGCGAGAAGCGCTCGGGCAGCGACGGCCCGCCACCGGACGGCCCGGCGCCCGCGACCATGCAGTTCATCGCCGACCTGCGCGCCCATCCCGGCCATGACGCGCAGGTGCATGTGCTGCGCGAGCATATCCATATCCAGACCCTGGCCGGGTCGTTCCCGCTGGTGCTGCCCTTCGCCGCCGCGGCTTAACCGGATCTTCAGGCTTTCGCGCTCATCTGGCGGCAGAAAGTAAGGAGATTCGGAATGGCGATCGTCAGATTTGCGCTGGTCCTGCTGGGGGTGGTCCTGTGCTGCCTTGGCCTGGTCCAGATTCAGGAAGGGCTGCCGGGCTATTATTACTCGCGCGGCATTGCCGAACTGCAATCGGATGCGAACGCATTGCTGCTGGGAATCGCCTGGTTGATCGGCGGGCTGGCCAGCGGCGTGTTCGCGCTGGCCTTCCCTGGTCTTCCCGGCGGAACCGGCGCGGCGCCGGGTTCGACGTCTAGCCCTGCGTCATCCGGCGGCTGAGTTCCGGCGCGATCAGGGCCGAGGCTTCGGCCGAGGTCATCCCGGCATGCAGGAAGGGCAGGTCGATCACCTCGACCGCGCCGGCATGAGGTGCCCACATCTCGGGGTGCAGGTTGCGGTCCTTGTGGTCCAGCGCGGCGCGGAAATGCGTCACCGTGCCGGCAAGGCGGCGGTGATGATGCGCCCGGATCAGCCGGTTGGTGGCGGTGACGGTGCGCACCACGCCGTCCAGCACCTGCTGCGGCAAGGCCCCCAGTGCGCTGTCGCCCCGGCGCAGGAAGGCCACGACCTTGTCGCGGCTGTCGAGCTCGGGGTGGCCCTCGGGGTCGTAGCCGGCGATGGCCAGAAGCGCGCGCAGGGCGGCGACCGGGTCGGGCTCGGGCTCGTTGCGCCAGGCGTCGGCGGGATAGCTGTCCAGCATGCCGACCAGCCCCGCCTCGCGGCCCATGCCGGTCAGGATCACCGCGATGTCCTGCGCCAGGATGCCGCCGACCGACCAGCCGGCCAGGTGCACCGGCCCCTGCGGCACCCGTTCGGCGACGCGCCGGGCATAATCCTGCGCCAGTGCCGACAGGCTGTTTGGCATCGGCGCGGCCGGGTCCAATCCCGGATGCTGCAGCCCATAGACCCGCCGCGCCGGCGCGATCAGCCGCGCCAGTGTGCGATAGCCCCAGGCCAACCCGCCGGCCGGGTGGATCAGGAACAGCGGCGCGGCGCTGCGGTCGCCCTCGGCCAGCAGGATCACCGGGCCCAGCCCGTCGTCGCGCGGCCCCTGCGCCTCCAGCGCGGCGGCCAGCGCCGACAGGATCGGGTTTTCAAAGATCGTGCCCAGGCCAGGATCGCGGCCGGTCGCCTGCTCCAGCGCCTGCGCCAGCCGCACGGCGGACAGCGAATCACCGCCGAGGGCGAAGAAATCCGCCTCGGCCGGGGCGGGGGCGTCCAGGTGCAGGATCTGCTGGAACAGCCCGGCCAGCAGCTCTTCGGTCGGGCCGGCGGCGGCGCGGCCCACGGCAGAGAATTCCGGCGCCGGCAGCGCCTTGCGGTCCAGCTTGCCGTTCGCGGTGACCGGCAGCGCCGCCAGCGCCACCTCGGCCGAGGGCACCATATAGCCGGGCAGCGATCCCGCCAGCCGCTCGGCCAAGAGGCCGGGGCGGTAGTCTGGGCCAGGCACCAGATAGGCGACCAGGCGCTTTTCGCCGGCGTGATCCTCGCGCGCCATCACCACCGCCTCGCGCGCCAGGCCGGACGCCATGATCGCGGCCTCGATCTCGCCCAGTTCGATGCGCAGGCCGCGGATCTTGACCTGGTGGTCCGAGCGGCCAAGGTAGGTCACCGCCCCGTCCGGCCGCAGCCGCGCCAGGTCGCCGGTGGCATAAAGCCGGCCCAGCGGGCTGTCGATGAAGCGTTCCGCCGTCAGGTCGGGCCGGCCCAGATAGCCGCGCGCCAGCTGCACGCCGCCCAGGTAGAGGTTGCCCGCCAGCCCCGGCGGCACCGGGCGCATGCGGTCGTCCAGCACCGCCAGCGCGGTGTTCCAAACCGGAAAGCCGATCGGGACCGGGTTCGAGCGATCCTCGGGCGCGGCGGGCCAATAGCTGACATCGACCGCCGCCTCGGTCGGGCCGTAGAGGTTGTGCAGTTCCGCCGCCATGCGGGCATGGAAGCGGTCGCGCTGGTCCGCCGTCAGTTCCTCGCCCGAGCAGAAGACGCGGCGCATCGCCAGCCCCTGCGAGGCGGGCGCGGCCAGGAAGGCCGACAGCATCGAGGGCACGAAATGGCAGGTGGTGATGCCGCGGTCGCGGACCGCCCTGGCGATGGCCGCGGGGTCGCGATGCGCGCCGGGCGGGGCCATGACCAGCTCGGCCCCGGCGATCATCGGCAGGAAGAACTCCCAGACCGAGACGTCGAAGGTGGCCGGGGTCTTTTGCAGGATGCGGTCGTCGGCGGCGATGCCGTAATGCGCGGCCATCCACATCAGGCGATTGACGATGGCGCGATGCTCGACGGCGACGCCCTTGGGCTCGCCGGTCGAGCCCGAGGTGAAGATCACATAGGCCAGGTCGCCGGGGCGCGGATCGGCGGCGACCTGTCCCTCGGCGGGCCAATCTTCCGGGAAGATCAACGGCGTGCCGGCCGGGAACAGAGGCGCCAGGTCCGGCGTGGTCAGGACCGCGACCGGCTGCGCCAGCGCCAGGATGCGGGCGATGCGGTCGGGCGGGTGCTCGGGGTCGAGCGGCAGATAGGCCGCGCCGGCGCGCAGCGTGGCGAGCAGCGCCAGCGGCAGCTCCAGCGAGCGTTCCAGCGCCACGGCGACGATGCGGTCGCGCCCGGCGCCGCGGGCCGCCAGCGCCCCGGCCAGCGCGGCGCTGCGGCGGTCCAACGCGGCAAAGCTCAGGGTCTCGGTGCCGAAACTCAGCGCGGGCGCCTCGGGCGTGGCGGCCATCTGCGCCGCGATCAGCGCGGTCAGCGTGGTGTCGGGCAGCGGGTGGCGGGTCGCCTGCGTGCGGGCGGCGAAACGCGCGATCTCCGCGGGGCTGGCGGTCGGCACCTCGGCCAGCGTCCGGGCCTCGAGCGCGGTGGCGATGAAGGCCAGCAGCCGGTCGCCATGACCGCGCACCTCGTCCGATGCGTAAAGCGCCGGGTTGGCATCGACCTCGAAGATCATCCCCGAGGCCGGATCGCCGCGGAAGGTCAGCGTCAGGTCGTCGACCGCGCCCGCGCCCAGGATATGCAGCCGGCAGTCCAGGTCCGGGAAGTCCGGCGGGCGGTCAAAGGGTTGCACGTTCACGATCGGGCCATAAAGCCGGCGGGTGCCGCCGACCAGGCCCAGTTCGCGGCGCAAGAGCTCGCTGCGGTAAAGCCCGCGGCGGCGGCCCTGCGCCATGGCCTTCGACTGCGCCGCCAGCCATTCGGGCAGCGGCGCGTCCTCGTCCAGCCGCAGCCGATGCGGCAGCACGTTCATCGCCATGCAGGGCACCTGGGCGATCTTGCGGCCCATCCGGGCCATGAAGGGCAGGCCGATCACCGCCTCGCCGCCGGTCCAGCGTGCCAGATAGGCGCCGCAAAGCGCGTTCAGCACGTCGGGCCAGCCCAGCCGGTGCTGCGCGGCATGCCCGGCCAGCCGGTCCAGCAGCGCCGCCGGCACCTGCCGGGAATTGCGCAGGAACTCGCCGCCGCTGACGGCACGGCCGGGGGCGGGGCCGGTGACCTCGGGCAGGTCGGCAAGCTGCGCGTGCCACCAGTCGCGGTCGGCCGCGCGCCGGGGCGAGGCGCGCCAGGCCGCGTCCTCGTCCAGCGCCAGCGCCAGCGGGCCGAAGGGCTCGGGCTCGGGCCCCCGGCCCAGCAGGGCGGCGTAATGCGCGGCGATGCGGTTGGTGACCAGCACCATGCCATAGCCGTCGATGGCCAGGTGATGGATGCGCTCGTAAAGGAAATGCCGATCGGACCCCAGCGCGATCAGGGTGAAGGCGGCGGCGGGCTCCTGCGCCAGGTCGAGGGCGCGCCGGCTGTCGGCCAGCATCTGCGCCATGGCCTGCGCCTCGGCCGCGGGCTGGGCGGTCAGGTCGGTAAAGCCCAGGATCGGCGGCAGGCCGACGCATTGGCGCGGCCCCTCGGCGCCGTCGCGAAACCGCAGGCTGAGCGCCGGGCTTTCGGCGATGGTGCGCGCCACCGCCTGGGCCAGCGCGTCGCGGTCCAGCGGTCCGGTCAGTTCCAGATATTGCCCGGTGTTCAGGATCGGGTTTGCCGGGTCCAGCGCCTGGACATACCACAGGCCCTGCTGCGGCTCGGTCAGCGGCCAGCCCGTCCTGCTGGGGTCGTCGCGCTGTGCTGCGTTCATGGCGGTCCTGCCTTGGCTGGGGCACGGGAAACGGCGATCCACGGTCCTGACGACCATGTTACCCCGCGCGAGGGTTTGCAGGACTTGCCCGCTCGGGGATAGGCCCATAATGTCGCTAAGGAAATTAGTCAACTTTGCCCGCCAGGAGCCAGCATGACCTCCACCCCCAACCTACCGCTGCGCGATACCGACCGGGTCTATGGCAAGGTGACGCGCCTGCTGCACTGGAGCATCGCGGCGCTGCTGGCCTGGCAGTTCGTCGGCATGGGGCTGAAACTGGCGCTGGGCCGGCACCCGGTCGCGGCGGTCTTCGTCGGCTCGCATCAGAAGGTCGGCACGGTGCTGTTCCCGCTGATCGCGCTGCGGCTCGCCTGGGCCTTTGCCAACCGCGGCCACCGGCCCGACCATGGCGCGGGCGCCCTGGGGCTGGCGGCGCGCTTTGGCCATCTGCTGCTTTACGCGGTGATGGTGATCGTCCCGGTCGCGGCCTTGCTGCGCGCCTATGGCTCCGAGCGGGGCTTCGCGCCCTTCGGCTTCCAGGTCTTTGCCCCTCAGCTGCCCGAGATCGGCTGGATGGTCCGCGCCGGCGATGCGCTGCATGGCGAGATGGGCTGGCTGCTTCTGGCGCTGATTGCCGGCCATATCGTCATGGTCGGGCTGCACGAGGGCATGTGGCGCGACGGCACGCTGGCCCGCATGGCCGGGCGCCGGCGGGCGGGTCTTTAAAGGCACAGATCGCGGGCATTCCGGCCGGGGCGGCGCGCAGCCGCCCTTTTTCATTGCCTGCGCGCAGGCGGGGTGTCACCATTGCGACATGAACATGCCCTTCGGCTTCAACGCGGATCAGGATCGGGTGGCCTTCGACCGGGCCGAGCTGGGCGTGATCCTGTCGCTTTACGGCCGCATGGTGGCGGCGGGGGAATGGCGCGACTATGCCATGTCCTTCCTGCGCGAGGCCGCGGTCTTCTCGGTCTTTCGCCGTGCCGCCGAACATCCGCTGTATCGCATCGAAAAACGGCCCCGGCTGCGGGCGGCGCAGGGGCAATATGCGGTGATCGGCATGGACGGCCGCATCCTGAAGCGCGGCCACGACCTGCCCGTGGTGCTGCGGGTGCTGGAAAAGAAGCTGATCCGCCCGGTTGATTAATCCGGCCGGATCTTGACCGCCGTGCCCTGCGCGAAACTGTCCAGCCGCCCCTTGGCCGCATCCTGGGTGTTGACGATGCCCGCGAGCGTCGCCTCGGCATAGGCAGCGTCCAGCCCGGACATGTTCTGCATGTGGGATATCCCCGAGCAGATGGCGAAATTCGACAGCGGCGTGTTCTGGGCGGCGCGGCGGGCGATCTCCAGCGCCTTGGCCTCGCTGTCCTGAACGCGGTATTGCGCCAGACCGACCGCGACCGCCTCGTCGCCGGAATACAGCCGGCCGGTCAGCATCATGTCGATCATGCGCGCCTGGCCGATCAGGCGCGGCACGCGGATGGTGGCGCCGCCGCCGGTGAAAAGCCCGCGCTGGCCCTCGGGCAGGCCGAAATAGGTGGTCTCGTCCATGACGCGGATATGCACCGAGGAGGCCAGTTCCAGCCCGCCGCCGACCACCGCGCCCTTCAGCGCGGCCACGACCGGGATGCCGCCGTATTCGATCTTGTTGAAGGCCTCGTGCCAGCGCAGGCACAGGCGCATGAACTCGGCCGGGCTGCGTTCGGCGCGGCCATGCTCGACCAGGTCCAGCCCGGCGCAGAAATGCGGCCCCTCGGCGCGCAGCACCACGGCGCGGGCCCCCGCGGCGGGCAGGGCGGAAAACAGCGCCACCAGTTCCTCGATGGTCCGGGCATCCAGCGCATTGCGCTTGGCGGCGCGGTTCAGCGTGACGGTGGCGACGCCGTCCTCGTCCATGTCGAAGAGCAGGTTCTGAAGGTGCAGTTCGGAAATATCCGGCATGGCGGGGTCCCCCTTGGATGTCTCGCAGGAATTGAATATCCGTTCATTTCCTCGCGGTCGAGGGCCTAGTGGACCAGCAGGATCACCAGCGGCAGGGTGACGATGGCGGCGGCGGTCGAGATCAGGATCGCGGTCGAGACGCGCTGCACCGCCACGCCGAAATAGTGCGCCAGGATATAGACATTGCCCGCGACCGGCAGGCTGGCCGCCGCGATCATGACGCCGGCGGCGAAGGGCTCGACGTGAAAGACCAGCAGCGCCGCCGCCCCCACCGCCAAGGGATGCAGCACCAGTTTCGCGACGCTGAGCCAGATCGCCGGCCCCGGCCGTTCCGCGCCGCGCCCGGCGAGGCTGGCGCCGATGGCGAAAAGCGCGCCGGGCGTGGCGGCGGCGCCGAGCAGCGCCAGGAATTCCTCGGCCGGGCGCGGCATCGGCAGATGCGCCCCGGCCCAGGCCAGACCCGCCAGCATCGAGACGATCATCGGATTGGCGATGATGCCGCGCGCCAGCGGCATGACCGTGCCAAGCCCGATCCGGCCCTGCCGTGCCGCGGTGACGATCAGCGTGATCAGCGTCGAGAACACCACCATGTCGATGGTCAGCACCATCAGCACCGGCCCGACCGCGCGCTCGCCCAGCAGGACCACCAGCATGGGCACGCCCAGGAAGCCGGTGTTGCCGGTCATCGCCGTATGCGCCTCCATGGCGCTGGCGGCGAGCGCTTCGCCCCTGGCGCGGGCGACGGCGAAGCCGATCAGCCAGACCGCGAGCGAGCCGGCCAGATAGGCCGCGACGAAGCGCGGGTCAAAGAGGCTGGCCACGTCCAGCGTCGCGGCAAAGCGGAACAGCATGGCCGACAGCGCGAAGTAGAAGACGAATTTCGTCAGCCAGGCGGTCGCCTCGGCCGGAAAGACGCCGCCGCGCCCGGCCGCCCAGCCGGTGCCGATCAGCAGGAAGAACGGCAGGGTCTTGAGAAAGATCTCAAGCATCGCCCTGCGGGCCGCGTTCCACGGTATATTCGGTCTGGCCCGGCGCGGTCTCGACGGTTTCCAGCAGCCGGTGGCCGGACTGGGCGCAGAAATGCGGCACGTCGATCAGCGCGGCGCGGTCGGTCGCCAGGAGCGTGACCCGCGCGCCCGGCGGCAGGGCCAGCAGGCGCTTCCTGAGCCGCAGCACCGGCAGCGGGCACAGAAGGCCGCGCGCGTCGATCCGTTCGCTCACGCTGCCGCCCGGGTGCGGGTCTCGCACCAGCGCATCGCCGCCTCGGGGGCGACGGGCTCGGCGAGTTCGCCGGCGAAGTCGTGAAAGCCCGCAAGCTGCTCGGGCGCGACCGACAGCAGCACCGGGATGCCCTGGGCCAGCGCCTCGGCGATGAAGGCGCGGAAGCCGTTGCCGAAGCATTCCTGCTTGCCGAACTTGTTGACGATGACCAGGTCGGCGCCCTGCGCCAGCACCGATTCGGCCAGGGCCACGGCCTGGGCCAGCGCGCCGCCGTCCAGCCGGCAGCCCTCCGAGCAGGTGCCGAGGTCCTGGGTGATGCCGATCACCGCATCGGTGCCGAGGATGCGCAGCTGCATGTCGCAGTCGCGGTCGGCGCGTTCGATATTGTGCTGGACGGCGCCGGCCAGCCGCAAGCCGCGCGCCTGCAGGGTCTCGGCGGTGGCGGCCAGCAGGCGGTCGGCGGCGCCGGCGCCCGTGGTCATGGTGACGAAGCCCAGCATGATGCCTCCGTGACGGTTCAGGCGGCCAGAATAGTCCCGGCGGCGGCCGGCGCAACATGGGTATTTGGAAAACAGAGAAAGCCGGTCAGGGGCTTTCGGCCAGCGGCCCATAGAGGATCAGCGCCGGATGCGGGCTGGGGCCCTCGGCGGCAAGCAGCCGGGCCAGTTCGGCGACGGTGCTGCGGACCAGGCGCTGGTGCGGGTGGCCGACGGCCTCGGCCAGCAGCGCCGGGGTCTCGGGCGGCAGGCCGTTCGCGATCAGGCTCTCGGCCATCTGCGGGAAGGTGCGCTGGCCCATGAACACGACCGTGGTGGCGCGATCGTCGGCGAGCGCCGCCCAGTTCTGGTCCGCCGGCAGCCCGCCGGTCACGTCGGCGCCGGTGACGAATTGCAGCCGCCGCGCGGTCAGGCGCCGGGTCAGCGGCAGGCCGGCGACGGCGGCGGCCGCCATGGCCGAGGGCACGCCCGGCACGATCTCATGCGGGATGCCGGCGGCGCGCAGCGCGGTCAGCTCTTCCTCGAGCCGGCCGAAGATGCCGGAATCGCCGGATTTCAGCCGCACGACATGCTTGCCGGCGCTGGCATGTTCCACGAGCAGCGCGTTCACGCTTTCCTGCTTGGCCGAGGGGCGCCCGGCGCGCTTGCCGACCGCGATGCGTTCGGCCTGCGGCCCGGCCTGGTCCAGCACCGGCCCCGAGGCGAGGTCGTCGTACAGCACCACGTCGCAGGCTTGCAGCAGGCGGATGGCGCGCAGGGTCAGGAGCTCGGGGTCTCCCGGTCCTGAGGATACGAAGCTGACGTGGCCCTGGCTGTTCATGGCTCCGCGATGCGGCAAAATCCGCGTATTGGCAAGGGGCTGCTTGCCGGGTGACCGCGCATTTGCCATAGAGGGCGCGACCGCATCCGGGGGATCCATGCCATGTTCCGCGCCCGCCATCTTCTGGGGATCGAACCTCTCGCCCCGGCCGAAATCACCACGCTGCTCGACTTGGCCGAGAATTACGTCGCGCTGAACCGCCGCACGGTCAAGCATTCCGACGCGCTGGAGGGCATGACCCAGATCAACATGTTCTTCGAGAACTCGACCCGCACGCAGTCGAGTTTCGAGCTGGCCGGCAAGCGGCTGGGTGCCGACGTGATGAACATGGCGATGCAGAATTCCTCGGTGAAGAAGGGCGAGACGCTGATCGACACCGCCCTGACGCTGAACGCCATGCACCCGGACCTGCTGGTGGTGCGCCACCCGGATTCGGGCGCGGTCGACCTGCTGGCGCAGAAGGTGAATTGCGCCGTCATCAACGCGGGCGACGGGCGGCACGAGCATCCGACCCAGGCGCTGCTGGACGGGCTGACCATCCGCCGCGCCAAGGGCCGGCTGCACCGGCTGACCGTGGCGATCTGCGGCGACATCGCGCATAGCCGGGTCGCGCGTTCGAACCTGTTCCTGCTCGGCAAGATGGAGAACCGGCTGCGGCTGGTCGGGCCGGCGACGCTGATGCCCGCGGGCGCGGCGGATTGGGGCTGCGAGGTTTATGAGGACATGCGCGAAGGGCTGAAGGGCGCCGATGTGGTGATGATGTTGCGCTTGCAGAAGGAACGCATGGACGGCGGCTTCATCCCCTCCGAGCGGGAATATTACCACCGCTGGGGGCTGGATGCCGAGAAGCTGGCGCTGGCCGCACCCGATGCCATCGTCATGCATCCCGGCCCGATGAACCGCGGCGTCGAGATCGACGGCACCATCGCCGACGACATCAACCGTTCCGTGATCCAGGACCAGGTCGAGATGGGCGTCGCCGTGCGCATGGCCGCGATGGACCTGCTGGCGCGAAACTTGCGCGCCGAGCGCGGCGCCAAGGCCTCGGAGATGATGGCATGATCCTGCATTTCCAGAACGCCCGCCTGGTCGATCCCGAGGCGCTGGCCGTCGAGGAGGCGACCTTGACCCTGCGCGGCGGGCGCATCGAGGCGGTGGGGGCCGAGGCGCCCGCCGGCGCCGAGCTGGTCGATTGCGGCGGCAGGCACCTGGCGCCGGGGCTGGTCGACTGGGGCGTGAAGATCGGCGAGCCGGGCGAGCGGCACAAGGAGAGCTTCCGCTCGGCGGGCCTGGCGGCGGCGGCCGGCGGCGTGACCACGGTCATCGCCCGGCCCGACACGCTGCCGCCGGTCGATGCGCCGGAATCGCTGGAATTCGCCACCCGCCGCGCCGCCGACGCGCCGGTCAACATCCGCCACATGGCTGCCCTGACCAAGGGCCGCCAAGGCCGCGAGATGGTCGAGATGGGCTTCCTGCAGGACGCCGGCGCCGTGGCCTTTACCGATGGCGTGCGGGTTGTGGCCGATACAAGGCTGATGTCGCGCTGCATGACCTATGCCCGCGGCCTTGGCGCGCTGATCGTCGGCCATCCGCAGGAGCCGGGCCTGTCGAAGGGCGCGGCGGCGACCTCCGGAAAGTTCGCCTCGCTCTACGGCCTGCCGGCGGTCTCGGCCATGGCCGAGGTGATGGGGCTCGACCGCGACCTGTCGCTGGTCGCGATGACGGGCGCGCGCTATCACGCCGACCAGATCACCGTCGCGGCCAGCCTGCCGGCGTTGCGCCGCGCGCGCGAGGCGGGGCTGGACGTCAGTGCCGGCACCTCGATCCACCACTTGACGCTGAACGAATACGATGTCGGCGGCTATCGCACCTTCTTTCGCTTCACCCCACCGTTGCGGTCCGAGGACGACCGCATGGCCATGGTCGAGGCGGTGGCCGAGGGGCTGATCGACGTCATCGCCAGCTTCCACACCCCGCAGGACGAGGAATCCAAGCGCCTGCCCTTTGCCGAGGCCGCACCCGGCGCGGTCGGGCTGCAGACGCTGTTGCCGGCAGCGATGCGGCTCTACCACGCCGGCGGGCTGAGCCTGCCGCAGCTGTGGCGGGCCATGGCGCTGAACCCGGCGCGGCGGCTCGGCCTCGATGCCGGCCGGCTGGCGCCGGGTGCGCCGGCCGACCTGGTGCTGTTCGACCCCGAGGCGCCCTTCGTGCTGGACCGCTTCACGCTCTTGTCGAAGTCGAAGAACACGCCCTTTGACGGCGCCCGGATGCAGGGCCGGGTGCTGGGCACCTGGGTCGGCGGCCGGCGGGTGTTCGGAGGCGCGGCATGAGCCTGATCCTCTGGGCCGTCATCGGCTATCTGCTGGGGTCGATCCCCTTCGGCATCGTCATCACCCGGGCGTTGGGCCTGGGCGACCTGCGCAAGATCGGCTCGGGCAATATCGGCGCGACGAACGTGCTGCGCACCGGCAACAAGCCGGCGGCGCTGGCGACGCTGCTTCTGGACAGCGGCAAGGGCGCCATCGCCGTGCTGCTGGCGCGCTGGCTCGCCGGTTCCGATGCGGCGCTGGTCGCAGGCGCGGCGGCCTTCCTGGGTCACCTGTTCCCGGTCTGGCTGGGGTTTCGGGGCGGCAAGGGCGTCGCCACCTTCCTCGGCACGATCCTGGCGCTCGACTGGCGGCTGGGGCTGGCGGCCTGCGGGATCTGGCTGCTGACGGCGGCGGTGTCGCGCATCTCGTCGCTCTCGGCCCTGGTCGCAGCGGTGCTGACACCGGCGCTGGCCTGGTGGCTGGACGGGCCGCGCATGGCGGCGGTCACCAGTTTCATGGCGGTGCTGATCCTGGTCCGCCACCACGCCAATATCCGCCGCATCCTCGCCGGCACCGAGCCCAGGATCGGCAAGAAGGCCTGATCTTCTTTCTTGCGCAAATATCCCGGGGGAACGCCTCGGACGCCCCATCGAGGGGCGACCGAGGCGTGGGGGCAGAGCCCCCCTACCGCGTCGGAACCGGCTCTTCGCCCGAATAGTCGTAGAAGCCGCGCCCGGTCTTGCGGCCCAGCCAGCCGGCCTCGACATATTTCACCAGCAGGGGGCAGGGGCGATACTTGGTATCCGCCAGCCCCTCGTGCAGCACATTCATGATCGCAAGGCAGGTGTCGAGGCCGATGAAATCCGCCAGCTCCAGCGGTCCCATCGGGTGGTTCGCGCCCAGCTTCATCGACTGGTCGATGGACTTGACCGAGCCGACGCCCTCGTAAAGCGTATAGACCGCCTCGTTGATCATCGGCATCAGGATGCGGTTGACGATGAAGGCGGGGAAATCCTCGGCGCTGGCCGAGGTCTTGCCGATCTTCTCGACCACCTCGACCAGGGTCTTGTAGGTGGCTTCGTCGGTGGCGATGCCGCGGATCAGCTCGACCAGCTGCATGACCGGGACCGGGTTCATGAAATGGAAGCCCATGAAGCGCTCGGGCCGGTCGGTGCGGCTGGCCAGCCGGGTGATCGAGATCGAGGAGGTGTTCGAGGTCAGGATGGTGTTCGGCTTCAGATGCGGCAGCAGATCCTCGAAGATCGCCTGCTTGACGGTCTCGCGCTCGGTCGCGGCCTCGATCACCAGGTCGGTCTGGCCGACGTCGGTCAGGGTCATGGTGGTCGAGATGCGCTTCATGGCGGCGGCCTTGTCCTCGGCCGAGATCTTGCCGCGGCTGACCTGGCGCTCGAGGTTGTGGTCGATCAGCGCCACGGCCTTGTCCAGCGCCTCGCGCGAGATGTCGGTCATCAGCACGTCATATCCGGCCAGGGCGAAGACATGCGCGATGCCGTTGCCCATCTGTCCGGCGCCGATTATGCCCACCGATTGAATCGCCATGAACTGCCCCTTTCGTCGGTCAGCCGGGACGATAGGCAGAAGGTCAGGGCTGTTCAATGGAAAACCGCCCGGGCCGGGGCTCGGGCGGTTTGCGTCTTTTCCCGGGCGGTTGGGGGGCTCTGCCCCCCGCGCCTTGTGCGTCCCTCGATGGGACGCGCAAGGCGCTCCCCCCGGAGTATTTGTCGAAACGGTGAAGCGTTCAGAGCTTCCCTGTGAGTTCCGGGACGGTGGTGAACAGGTCTCCGACCAGGCCGAAGTCGGCGATCTGGAAGATCGGCGCCTCCTCGT
>NZ_SOKV02000035.1:0-33758 GCF_004407025.1 Paracoccus sp. DMF | reverse complement strand
ACCCGAATATGTGATCGCCCCGCCCGGCAGCCCAACGGGCGCGGCGTTGCCCAATCGCGCCGCGCCGGCTAGGGTCGCGGCGCGAATTGCGAAGGACTGGGCCAAAGCCGTGACCACAAGACTGATCCCGCTGGCGCTGATCGCGCTGACCGCGACGCTGCCGCTGCAACAGGCCGGGGCCGCGCCGCTGATGGCCCAGACCCAGCCGGCGCCAAAGCCCGAGCGCCCGGCCCATCGCCCCGGCGAGACGGCCGTCATCCACGGCCTGGCCGGCCCCTATCTGGCGGCGCGCATGGCGGCGATCCAGAACGACTATCGCAGCGCCGCCGATTACTACCTGCAGGCGTTGGCCCAGGACGACACCGACGCCTATCTGCAGGACAGCGCGATGGTGGCGCTGATCTCTGCCGGCGAGATGGAGCGCGCCACGGCGCTGGCCGTCACCATGTCCGACCAGGGCCGCGCCACCGAGTTGGCCCGGCTGGTGCAGCGCGCCGAACTGGCCCGCGCCGGACGCTGGGACGACCTGGTGGCCTCCATCGATTCGGCCCCGACGGCCGAGGATGCCGCCGATGTCCCCGGCGGTGCGGCGCTGGTCGACGGCATGATCCGGGCCTGGGCGCTGCTGGGCGCCGGCAAGGCCGGCGAATCGCTGGCCGCCTTCAAGAAGCTGGCCACGATGCGCGGCGCGGCGCCGATGGTGAACTATCACCTTGCGCTGGCCAAGGCCAAGGTCGGCGATTTCGAGGGCGCCGAGGAACTGCTGGCCGACCCCGCCACCGGCGCGCATATCCTGGGCGTCGTGGCCCGGGCACAGGTCCTGTCGCAGCTGGAGCGCGACAAGGACGCCGTCGCCATGCTGGACGCCACCCAGGGCCTGGCCGAGGAACCGCATCTGCTGGCCATGCGCGACCGGCTGGCCAAGGGCGAGACGCTGGCCTTCGACAGCATCCGCACGCCGGCCGACGGTATCGCGCAGGTGTTCCTGACCTTTGGCTCGGTGCTGGCCTCGACCGAGGAGCCCGACCCGCTGGCCCTGATCCATGCCCGGCTGGCCGAATACCTGGCCCCCGACCTGGGCGAGGCGCGGCTTCTGGCCGCGCAGCTGCTGCAAGGCTTCGGCCAGTTCGACCTGGCCGAGCGGGAATTCGAGAAGCTGCGCGAGCTTGGCGACATGCGGCCGGTGGCCGAACTGGCGCGCATCGACGCCCTCGCCCGGGCCGAGCGGCTGGACGACGCCGAAAAGGCGGCGCTGGCGCTGACCGCCGCCCATCCCGAACTGGCGCAGGGCTGGATCGCGCTTGGCGACCTGCTGCGCCAACAGGAGAAGTTCGGCCAGGCGATTCCGGCCTATGACAAGGCGCTGTCGCTGATCGGCGACAAGGCGCCCGAGGCGCGCTGGTTCCCGCTTTACGCCCGCGGCATCGCGCTGGAACGCGCCGGCAAATTCTCCAAGGCCGAGGCCGATTTCCGCGAAGCGCTGAAGATCCGCCCGGATTCGGCGCAGGTGCTGAACTATCTCGGCTACAGCCTGGTCGACCGCAACGAAAAGCTGGACGAGGCCCTGAAGCTGATCCAGCGTGCGGTCGAGCTGCGCCCGGACGACGGCTATATCCTCGATTCGCTGGCCTGGGCCTATTTCCGCCTCGGCCGCTATGACGAGGCGGTGGCGCCGATGGAACGCGCCGTCGCCGCCATGGCCGGCGATTCGCTGGTCAATGACCACATGGGCGACATCTACTGGATGGTCGGCCGCCACCGCGAGGCCGAGATCCAGTGGCACCGCGCCCTGTCCCTGAAGCCCGAACAGGAGGCCGAGGCGGCCCGCATCCGCGCCAAGCTGGAGCGTGGCCTCGACGCGGTGCTGGACGAGGAAAAGGCCAATGGCGGCAAGCTGCCCGAGGCCCCTGCCCCGGAACCCGCCAGGGCCGACTGAGCCATGCCCCTGCCCCGGCGCGAGCGGGCGCCCGCCAAGCTGAACCTGACGCTGCATGTCACCGGCCGGCGCGCCGACGGCTACCATCTGCTGGATTCGCTCGTGGTCTTCCTGGATGTCGGCGACGTGGTGACGGTCACGCCCGGCCCGCTGTCGCTGGAGCTGACCGGGCCCTTCGCCGCCGGGCTGGCCGCCGAGCCCGACAACCTGTGCCTGCGTGCCGCCCGGCTGGCGGGGCAGGAGGCACGCATCACGCTGGAAAAGAACCTGCCGGTCGCCTCGGGCATCGGCGGCGGCTCGGCCGATGCGGCGGCGGTGCTGCGCGCGCTCGACGCCCGGCCCGAGGGCGCCGAAACCCTGGGGGCCGACGTGCCCGTCTGCCTCGCCGGCCGGCCCGCGCGCATGCGGGGCCTGGGCGAGATCCTCGATCCGTTGCCCGGGCTGCCCGAATTGCATGTGCTGCTGGTGAATCCGGGCCGAGGCCTTTCGACGCCGCAGGTGTTCAAGGCGCTGGAAAGGCGCGACAATCCGCCGATGCCCGAGCCGCTCCCCGCCTTTCCGGACGCCGCGACGCTGCTCGGCTTCCTGCGCATCTGCCGCAACGACCTGGAAGCCCCGGCGATCCGGCTCATGCCGCAGATCGCCGCCTGCCTGGCCGCGATCCGCGACCAGGGCGCAGAGCTTCAACGCATGTCCGGCTCGGGTGCGACCTGCTTCGGCCTCTTCGCCAGCCGGGCCAAGGCCGAGGCCGCCCGCACCGCCATCGCCCGGGCCCATCCCGAATGGTGGCTCGCCGCATCTGGACTTGCGCCGGCAAATCCCTAAACCTGCAAGCAATTCCACCAGGGGGGACCATCATGCTGCGCCTCGGCGTCAACATCGACCACGTCGCGACCATCCGCAACGCCCGGGGCACGCCCTGGCCCGACCCGCTGCGCGCCGCCGAACTGGCCGAGCAGGCCGGCGCCGACGGCATCACCGCCCATCTGCGCGAGGATCGCCGCCACATCACCGATGCCGACATCGAGCGGCTGATCGGGCTCAGGCTGCCCTTGAACCTGGAGATGGCCGCCACCCCGGAAATGCAGCAGATCGCGTTGCGCCACCGCCCGCATGCCGTCTGCCTGGTCCCGGAAAAGCGCGAGGAGCGCACCACCGAAGGCGGCCTCGACGTCGCCGGCAACGAGGCTTTCCTGCGGGATTTCATCGCGCCCCTGCGCGAGGCCGGCTGCCGCGTCTCGCTGTTCATCGGCCATGAGCAGGCCCAGATCGATGCCGCCGCCCGCATCGGCGCCGCCGTGGTCGAACTGCACACCGGCGCCTATTGCGACCTCGACACCGAGGGCCGGCTGCCCGAACGCGACGCCGAACTGGCCGCGCTGCGCCAGGCCGCGGCCCAGGCGCATCTGCTGGGGCTCGAGGTCCATGCCGGCCACGGCCTGACCTTCGACACGGTCGGCCCCATCGCCGCCATCCCGGAAATCCGCGAACTCAACATCGGCCATTTCCTGATCGCGGAATCGGTCTTCATGGGCCTTGGCGCCGCCATCACCGAAATGCGCCGCCGCATGGACGCGGTGCGCCCGTGACTTCTTTGCTCTGCAAATACCCCGGCAACGGGCCCGCCTGGCGATGATCCTGGGCATCGGCAGCGACCTCGCCAATATCGAGCGCATCGAGCGCGTGCTCGCGCGCCACGGCGACCGCTTCCGCAACCGGGTCTTTACCGGGACCGAACTGGCGCTCGCCGCGCGCCGCAAGCAGGAAGCCGCGACGCTGGCGAAACGCTGGGCCGCCAAGGAGGCCTGCTCCAAGGCGCTCGGCACCGGGCTTGCCATGGGCATCGCCTGGCGCGACATGGCGGTCAGCAACCTGGCGACCGGCCAGCCCAGGATGCAGCTGACCGGCTGGGCCGCGGAACGGCTGGCCGCGATGACGCCGCCCGGGCACCGGGCGCATGTCCACGTCACCCTGACCGACGACCATCCCTGGGCGCAGGCCTTCGTGCTGATCGAGGCGCTTCCCGAGGGCGCAAGCCCGCATCCGCCGCGGCTTGACTTTGCCGCCCCGCGCGGCCCATGAACGCGCGACTTTCGCAGGAAGGAACGGCCATGGCCAAAAGCGACGCCCGCACGGATGGGGGCATCTGGGAAACCGTCAAGACCATCTTCTGGGCGCTGCTGATCGCGGGCGTCTTCCGCACGCTGTTCTTCCAGCCGTTCTGGATCCCCTCGGGCAGCATGAAGGACACGCTGCTGATCGGCGATTTCCTGTTCGTGAACAAGATGGCTTACGGCTATTCCGCCGTCTCCTGCCCCTTCGGCATCTGCCCGATCTCGGGCCGGATCCTGGGCTCGGAGCCTGCGCGCGGCGACGTGGTGGTGTTCCGCCATCCGCGCGGCGACGATTTCATCAAGCGGCTGATCGGCCTGCCCGGCGACCGCATCCAGATGAAAGAGGGCGTGCTGTGGATCAACGGCGAAGCCGCGCCGCAGGTCCCGGCCGGCGAATTCGTCGAGGCGCAGGAACCGCAGGGTCCCGCCGGCAGCCTGCCCTGCCCCGGCCCGATCCGCGAGGCCGAGAACGGCCAATGCACCGCCCAGCGCTTCACCGAGACCCTGCCCGGCGGCGTCAGCCACGACGTGCTGAACCTGACCGACAACGGCCCGGGCGACAACACGCCGGAATTCACCGTGCCCGAGGGGCATTACTTCTTCATGGGCGACAACCGCGACAACTCGGGCGACTCGCGCTGGCCGGCCGCGGCGGGCGGCGTCGGCATGGTGCCGGCGGATG
The DNA here is from genome assembly GCF_004407025.1 of Paracoccus sp. DMF. Classification (NCBI taxonomy): domain Bacteria; kingdom Pseudomonadati; phylum Pseudomonadota; class Alphaproteobacteria; order Rhodobacterales; family Paracoccaceae; genus Paracoccus; species Paracoccus sp. DMF. The sequence continues at coordinate 29,026 of NZ_SOKV02000035.1, read as the reverse complement.
CGCTGATCGGGCGGGCCGACCGGATCATGTTCTCGTCCGCCGGCAAGTCGCTGCTATACTTCTGGACCTGGCGCGCCGACCGCTTCTTCAAGGCCGTGGACTAAGGGACATTGCCGCGGCGGCCCCCGCCGTGGCAGGATGAGACATGAAGATTTCCGCCGACCTGCGCGCTTTCTCGGACCGTCTGGGGCATGAATTCTCGCGCCCTGAATTGCTGGTCCGCGCGCTGACGCATGGCTCGATCTCGACCGCGACGCGGCCCGACAACCAGCGGCTGGAATTCCTGGGCGACCGCGTGCTGGGCCTGACCGTGGCCGAGGCGCTGTTCGCGGCCGACCGCGCCGCCACCGAAGGCCAGCTGGCGCCGCGCTACAATGCGCTGGTCAAGGGCGAGACCTGCGCCGAGGTCGCGCGCGAGATCGGCCTGGGCGAGGTGCTGAAGCTCGGCCGCTCCGAGATGATGTCGGGCGGGCGCCGGAAAGAGGCGCTGCTGGCCGATGCGATGGAGGCGGTGCTGGCCGCGATCTATCTCGACGCCGGGCTGGAGGCGGCGCGCGCGGTGATCCTGCGGCTCTGGGCCGACCGGCTGGCGCGGGTCGAGGACGACGCCCGCGACCCCAAGACGGCATTGCAGGAATGGGCCCAGGCCCAGGGCATGAGCCCGCCGCGCTATGTCCAGACCGCGCGCTCGGGGCCGGACCACGCGCCGGAATTCGAAATCACCGTCCGGCTGGACGACGGCCGCGAGGCCCAGGCCAGCGGCAAGGGCACCAAACGCAGCATCGAACAGGCGGCCGCGGCCGTGCTGCTGTCGCAGATCGAAGGAACGACATGACCGAAACGCGCGCGGGCTTCGTCGCCCTGATCGGCGAGCCGAATGCCGGGAAATCCACCCTGCTGAACCAGATGGTCGGGGCCAAGGTCTCGATCGTGACGCATAAGGTGCAGACCACCCGCGCCCGCATCCGCGGCATCGCCATGCACGGGCCGGCGCAGGTGGTCTTCGTCGACACGCCCGGCATCTTTCGCCCGCGCCGCCGGCTGGACCGCAGCATGGTCAAGGCGGCCTGGGGCGGTGCGGCCGATGCCGACATCATCCTGCTGCTGATCGAGGCGCATCGCGGGCTGACCGAGGGCGCGCAGGCGATCATCGCGAGCCTGCGCGAACATGCCGGCAAGACCCCGGTCGCGCTGGTCATCAACAAGATCGACCGGGTCAAGGCCGAGGTGCTGCTGGCGCTGTCGCAACAGATCAACGAGACCTTTCCCTTCGCCCGGACCTTCATGATCTCGGCCGAAAAGGGCTATGGCTGCAACGACCTGATGGATTGGCTGGCCGCCGAAGTGCCCGCCGGTCCCTGGCTTTACCCCGAGGATCAGGTCGCCGACCTGCCGATGCGCATGATCGCCGCCGAGATCACCCGCGAGAAGCTGACCCTGCGCCTGCACGAGGAAATCCCCTATCAGCTGACGGTCGAGACCGAGGCCTGGGAGGAGAAGAAGGACGGCTCGGCCCGCGTGGACCAGATCGTCTATGTCGCCCGCCCCGGCCACAAGGGCATCGTGCTCGGCAAGGGCGGCGAGACCATCAAGGCCGTGGGCCAGGCGGCGCGGGCCGAACTGGCCGAGTTCATGGGCCGGCCGGTGCATCTGTTCCTGCAGGTCAAGGTGCGCGAGAACTGGCTGGACGAGGCCGAGCGCTATAACGAGATGGGCCTCGACTTCCGCGACGGCGATGCCTGAGGCCGCCGATGGCTGAGGCGAGGCTGGCGGCCGGGATCTGGGTCGCGGCCTATCTGCGCCGGCTGGGGCTGGCCGACATCCCGGCCTATGTCACCCGCCACGGCGACGACACCGCCGGCAGCGTCATGGTGAAATGCGCGACGCTGGACGGGCGGGCGAGCCTGTGGGTCCGGGAATGGGATCTGGAGACCGACCGTCGGGTCTGGATCCGGCTGAACGAGGCGCCCGAGCGCGAGATCGACACCGAGATCGCCCGCAATGCCAGCCGCGACCCCGACCTGTGGGTGATCGAGATCGAGAGCCGCGACGGCAGCACCCTGCTGGATCAGGACGGGCTGGCTTGAACCCTTGCCGGGAGTATTTGGAAAACGGTGAAAGCGCGGCGGGATCGCCCGGCCTCGCGCTTGGCGTGGGTATTTGGCGAGCAAAGAAGCCGGGGTTTGGAGCGGTTCCGTGGCCACGGCGACGTGACGTCGCGCGCGCGGCGCGCGGACCGCTAAATCTTGTGGCTTTCCCGTGACATTCCCCGGCTTTGCCCCTATAAGATGCGAGCCCAAGGCAGGATAAGAAAACCATGACGACCCCCGCCCCGCAGCCCTCGGAATATGGCGCCGATTCCATCAAGGTTCTCAAGGGCCTGGAAGCCGTGCGCAAGCGTCCCGGCATGTATATCGGCGACACCGACGACGGCTCGGGCCTGCATCACATGGTCTATGAGGTGGTGGACAATGGCATCGACGAGGCGCTGGCCGGTCATGCCGATTTCGTCCGCGTCAAGATCCACGCCGACAGCAGCGTCTCGGTGCGCGACAACGGCCGCGGCATCCCGGTCGACCTGCACCCGACCGAGGGGGTTTCGGCGGCCGAGGTCATCATGACCCAGCTGCACGCCGGCGGGAAATTCGACCAGAACAGCTACAAGGTCTCGGGCGGCCTGCACGGGGTCGGCGTCTCGGTGGTGAACGCGCTGTCGGACTGGCTGGAGCTGCGCATCTGGCGCAATGGCAAGGAACATTACGCCCGCTTCGAGAATGGCGACACGGTCGAGCATCTGCGCGTGCTGGGCGATGCCGAGCCGGGCGAAAAGGGCACCGAGGTGCGGTTCCTGGCCTCGTCCAAGGAAGACCGGGCCGATGGCACGTTCTCGAATCGCGACTTTGTCTTCAAGACGCTGGAGAACCGGCTGCGGGAACTGGCCTTCCTGAACTCGGGCGTGCGCATCATCCTGGAGGACGAGCGCCCGGCCGAGCCCTTGCGCACCGAGCTGTTCTACGAAGGCGGCGTGCGCGAATTCGTCAAGTTCATCGACCGCTCGAAGACGCCGGTCATGGCCGAGCCGATCTTCATCCAGGGCGAGAAGAACGGCATCGGCGTCGAAGTGGCGATGTGGTGGAACGACAGCTATCACGAGACGGTGCTGCCCTTTACCAACAACATCCCGCAGCGCGACGGCGGCACGCATCTGGCCGGCTTCCGCGGCGCGCTGACCCGGGTCATCAACAATTACGCCCAGACCAGCGGCATCGCGAAGAAGGAAAAGGTCGATTTCACCGGCGACGATGCGCGCGAGGGGTTGACCTGCGTGCTGTCCGTGAAGGTGCCCGATCCGAAATTCTCGAGCCAGACCAAGGACAAGCTGGTCTCCAGCGAGGTGCGCCCGGCCGTCGAGGGGCTGGTGAACGAGAAGCTGGCCGAGTGGTTCGAGGAGAACCCCGCCGAGGCAAAGGGCATCGTCGGCAAGATCATCGAGGCCGCCCTGGCCCGCGAGGCGGCGCGCAAGGCGCGCGAGCTGACGCGGCGCAAGACCGCCATGGACGTGGCCAGCCTGCCCGGCAAGCTGGCCGACTGCCAGGAAAAGGATCCGGCGCTGTCGGAACTGTTCATCGTCGAGGGTGACTCGGCCGGCGGGTCCGCGAAGCAGGGCCGTTCGCGCCAGAACCAGGCTGTGCTGCCCCTGCGCGGCAAGATCCTGAACGTGGAGCGCGCGCGCTTCGACCGGATGCTCAGCAGCGACCAGGTCGGCACGCTGATCACCGCGCTGGGGACCGGCATCGGCCGCGACGAGTTCAACCTGGGCAAGCTGCGCTATCACAAGATCGTCATCATGACCGATGCCGATGTCGACGGCGCGCATATCCGCACCTTGCTGCTGACCTTCTTCTTCCGGCAGATGCCGGAACTGATCGAGGCCGGGCATCTCTATATCGCGCAACCGCCGCTTTACAAGGTCGCGCGCGGCCGCTCCGAGGTCTATCTGAAGGACGAGGCGGCGCTGGAGGATTACCTGATCGAGCAGGGCATCGACGGCGCCACGCTGCGGCTGGGCAATGGCGACAGCATCGCCGGCGCCGACCTGGCCCGCGTGGTGGACGAGGCACGGATCGCGCGCCGCATCCTGCGCGCCTATCCGACGCATTATCCGGCCCATATCACCGAACAGGCCGCCATCGCCGGCGCGCTGGTGCAGGGGCGCGTCGATGCCGATGCGCAAGGGGTGGCCGCAGCCGTCGCCGCGCGGCTGGACATGATCGCCGAGGAATATGAGCGCGGCTGGACCGGCCGCCCGACCCAGGACGCCGGCATCCGCCTGACCCGCCTCTTGCGTGGGGTCGAGGAGAGCCGCACCCTGGACGGGTCGATGCTGCGCAGCGGCGAAAGCCGGCGGCTGGGCGCGATGACCGAAGGGTTGCAGGATATTTATGGCCAGACCGCGCATCTGATCCGCAAGGACCGCGACATCCCGATCCACGGCCCGCTGAGCCTGCTGCAGGCCATCTTCCTGGAAGGCGAAAAGGGCCTGTCGCTGCAACGCTACAAGGGCCTGGGCGAGATGAACCCGGAGCAGCTTTGGGAAACCACGCTGGACCCGGCGGCGCGCACCATGCTGCAGGTCCGAATCGAGGATCTGTCCGAGGCCGACGATATCTTCACCAAGCTGATGGGCGATGTCGTCGAGCCGCGCCGCGACTTCATCCAGCAGAACGCCCTGAACGTCGAGAATCTGGACATCTGACCAAATTCCGGCAGTTGCAGGGGACAGGGTTGCCAAAGGTTAACACAACCGCAGATTGATTGTTGCTATCATGCCGCGCATCGTGCGAGACAGTGCCCAATCAGTGCCCCGCGGCTTGCAGCGCGGCGTTAGCGAGACTAGTTCTGGTTCAAATCCGACGCCCGCGAGACTTGCTCCTGTGCCGGGCCTTGTCACATTAGGAGAGATGAATATGCGCGCAGCTTACCTGACCGCTCCCCTCGCCGTCCTGGGCGCCTTTGCCGCCAATGCCGGTGGCTATACCCCCCCGGTGGTCGAGACCGGCGTCGTGGCTCCGGTGGTCGAAACCGCTCCGGTCGGCGACTGGGCCGGCGGCTATGCCGGTCTGACCCTGGGCTATGCCTTCGGCGGCGAAGACGATGTTGGCGTCAACTCGGTGGGCGGCCTCGGTGGCACCCCGGACGAGCTGAAGCTGAACGGCGTCAATGGCGGCGTGCATGTCGGCTATCGCTGGCAGCGCGACCGCTGGGTGTTCGGCCCCGAACTGGGCTATGAAGGCGGCAGCGTCGAGGACAGCTTCTCGACCGACGGCTACGACGCCGAATCGAAGGTCAAGAACGTGCTCGCCCTGCGCATGAAGACCGGCTACGAAGTCAGCCCCGGCATGCTGGTCTATGGTATCGCCGGTGTGGCGCGCGCCAAGGTCGACTATTCGGTCGAGGGCACCGGCGGCGCTGGCGCCATCGACCTGAACGACAGCTATTCCAAGACCGGCTACATCGTCGGCCTGGGCGCCGAGAAAAAGCTGAACGACCGCATGTCGGTGACCGGCGAGTATGAATTCGCCAACTTCGGCAAGGAAACCCTGGAAGACGGCCTCGGCGCCTCGACCAACGCCACGGCGAAGTTCCACAACGTCAAGCTGGGCCTGAACTTCAAGTTCTGATCCGCAAGATCTGATCCGGCTCCACGGACGGGACAGGGGTCGCCTTCGGGCGGCCCTTTCTCGTCAGCGCCGCCGCGGCCGGCCGATGGGCAGCGGGATCGCCCGCGGTCCGCAGGCGATGGCCAGTCCACGCGGCACCAGCGCCTGCACGGCCGCATGGTCATGCGCCAAGCCGCCGGTATAGGCGCCGAAGGCCGGCAGCAGCAGATGCTGCGGCCCCAGCAGGAAGGCGCGCCGCCGCTCGCCGGCCAGACGCACCACCGGGTGGAAATGCCCGGAAATATCCGGCCCCGGCCCGGCCTCGTGCCGCAGCGCGACCGGGCCAAGCCGCAGCTCTGCCGCCGCGCGGCCGGGCAGGTGCCGCGGCGCGGCAGGGTCGTGGTTGCCATGCAGCCAGACCCAGTCCCGCCCGTGCGCCAGCGCCAGCAGCGCGCCCGCGACCAGCGGATCCAGCGCCTGTGCCGCCGCCAGGTCGTCGAAACCGTCGCCCAGGCTGACGACCGCCTCGGGTGCCAGAGCCGCGATCTCGCCGGCCAGGCGCTCCAGCGTCGCAAGCCCCTCATAGGGCGGCAGCAAGGGGCCGCCGCGCCGGGCCAGGCGCTCGGATTTTCCCAGGTGCAGATCGGCCACGACCAGCCAACGCCCGCCCGGCCACCACAGCGCGCCCGAGCCCCGCGCCTCAAGCCGCAAGCCATGGAAATCGAACAGGTATCCGGTCATCCGATGCCTTCCAGCCCGGCCTCGCGCATCAGCGCCTCGGCCTCGATCCGGGCCAGCCGCTCGCGCCCCTCGCCGCGGATCGGCACGCGGCCCATTTCCAGCAGCAGCGGCGCGGCCAGGGGCGAGACGCGGTCGAGCAGCCGATGCTCGCGCCGGGGCGAGCGCGCCAGCATCTCCTCGATGCGGCCGAAATCGACCAGGCCGCGTCCGGCCTCCTGGGCGGTGACGCGCAGCATCAGGTGGTCGGGGTCGTATTTCCGCAGCGTGTCATAAAGGATGTCGCTGGAAAACGTCGCCTGCCGCCCGGATTTGCGCAGCCCGGGCATATTGCGCTGGATCAGCCCGGCCACGATCGCGACATTGCGGAAGGTGCGCTTCATCACCGCGTTCTCGCCCAGCCAATCGCCCAGGCCCGCGCGCAGCCGTTCCGCATCCAGAAGCGGCGCCGGATCCGCGACCTTGTCCAGCGACCAGACCAGCAGCGCGTAATCGGTCGAAATGAAGCCCAGCGGGCCCAGCCCTTCCTGCTCCATCTCGCGCGTCAGCAGCAGACCCAGCGTCTGCAGGGCATTGCGCCCGGCAAAGCCGTAAAGCGCGAAATGCCACAGCCCGGCATGGGGAAAGCTCTCGGAGAGCAGCAGCCCCGGTTCGGGCAGGCGCGAGACCTCGGCCTGCAAACCCAGCCAGTCACGGGTGTCGGGCGGCAGCGCGGCATGATGGGCCGGATCGCCGATCAGCGCCAGCACCCGATGCGCAAGCTGCGTCGACATGGCCAGCTTGACCCCGGAATAGACCGCGATATTCGGCTGTCGCGAGGGATCGGGCGTGACCTCGACCACCATCTCGCGCAGCGCGTCCATGCGCACCACGCGGCCGCCGATCAGGAAGCTGTCGCCCGGCGTCAAGCCGGCGGCGAAGGCTTCCTCGACCTCGCCCAGGGGGGCACCGCCACGGCCGCGCAGGCGGACCTTCAGCATCTCGGCCTCGACGATGGTGCCGACATTCATGCGCAAGAGCTTCGCCGCCCGCGGGTCGCGCAACTGCCACAGACCGCCGCGCAGCATCAGCCGCTGCCAGCGGTCATAGGCGCGCAGCGCATAGCCGCCGGTGGCCGCGAAATCCAGGCAGGCGTCGAAATCGACGCGTGCCAGCCCGCGATAGGGGCCCGCCGTCACCACCTCGGCATAAAGCGCATCGGCGTCGAAGGGCGCGGCGCAGGCGGTCAGCAGCATATGCTGGCAGAGCACGTCCAGCGGCCCCGGCCCGCGCGGCTCGCCGTCCAGGTCGTGCGCGCGCACGGCCTCCAGCGCCGCCACGCATTCGATCTGCTCGAACCGGTTCGCCGGCACGATCCGCGCCTTCGAGGGCGCGTTATAGCGGTGGTTCGCCCGGCCGATGCGCTGCACCAGCCGCTTGACGTTCTTCGGCGCGCCGACCTGGATCACCAGATCGACCGCGCCCCAGTCGATGCCCAGGTCCAGGCTGCCGGTGGCGACCACGGCGCGCAATTCGCCCGCCGCCATCGCCGCCTCGACGCGGGCGCGCTGCTCGCGCGCCAGGCTGCCGTGATGCAGGCCGATGGGCAGGTTCTCGTCATTCGCGGCCCAGAGCGCCTGGAAGAACAGCTCGGCCTGCGCCCGCGTGTTGATGAAGATGATCGTGGTGCGCGCCGATTTCACCGCCGCCAGCACCTCGGGAACCGCGTAATGCCCGCCGCCGCCGGACCAGGGCGCGGGGCGCGCGGTCGGCAGCATGGCGATGTCCGGGTCCGGCCCCGGATCGGCCTCGACGATCTCGACCGGCCCGGCGCCGGCCATGAAGCCGGCCAGCGCCTGCGGATCCTCGACCGTCGCCGACAGCCCGGTCACCCGCAGCCCGGGCGACAGCGCCCGCAGCCGCGCCAGCCCCAGCATCAGCTGGTCGCCGCGCTTGCTTTCCGCCAGGGCGTGCAGCTCGTCCAGCACCACCCGGCGCAGCCCGCCAAAGATCGCCGGCGCCTCGGGATAGCTCAGCATCAGGGCCAGGCTCTCGGGCGTGGTCAGCAGGATCTCGGGCGGATCGACGCGCTGCCGGCGCCGCTGCGTCTGGCCGGTGTCGCCGGTGCGGTCCTCGACGCGGATGCCCAGGCCCAGCTCGGCCACCGGCCGGCCCAGGTTGCGGGCGATATCCGCCGTCAGCGCCTTCAGCGGCGAAACATAAAGCGTATGCAGCCCTTTCCGGCTTTCTCTGTTTTCCAAATACCCATCCGACCCCGCCACCGGCGCCAGCTCCACCAGCGAGGGCAGGAACCCCGCCAGCGTCTTGCCGCCGCCGGTGGGCGCGATCAGCAGGCTGTCGCCTTGCGCCGCCAGCAGCGCCAGCTGATGCGGATGCGGCTGCCAGCCCTGCCGCGCGAACCAGTCGTGGAACAGTTCCGGCAGGATCACAGCTTCGCCTCGAGCGTGTCCAGCCGATCCGCCTCGGCCGCGGGCTTGTCCCAGCGGATGCGGCTGATGCGCGGGAAGCGCATCGCCACCCCCGAGCGGTGCCGGGTCGAGCGGTTCACCCCCTCGAAAGCCACCTCGACCACCAGCTTCGGCGCCAAGGCGCGGACCGGGCCGAACCGCTCGGTGGTATTGGCGCGCACGAACTTGTCCAGCTCGCGCAGCTCGGCATCGGTGAAGCCGAAATAGGCCTTGCCGACCGGCACCAGCTCGTCGCCCTGCCACAGGCCGAAGGTGAAATCCGAATGAAAGCCAGAGCGCTTGCCATGGCCGCGCTGCGCATAGATCAGCACCGCATCGACCACCATCGGGTCGCGCTTCCACTTGAACCAGGGCCCGCGCGGCCGCCCGGCGACATAGGCCGAATCGCGGCGCTTGATCATCACCCCCTCGATCACCGCCGCCGGAGGATCGGCGCGCAAACCCGCCAGATCCTCCCAGTTCGCGAAATCCAGCAGCGGCGAGATGTCGATGCCCGGCCCGAAATCCGCGCCTTCCAGCACGGCGCGCCGCACGGTCAGGGGTTCGGCGCGCAGGTCGCGGCCCTGCCAGATCAGCAGGTCGTAAAGCCGCAGGCCGGCCGGGTGGCTTGCCAGCAGCGCGCGCCCCACCGCCTTGCGGTTCAGCCGCTTTTGCAGCTCGCCAAAGGGCGCCACCTCGCCCTCGCGCCGGACCAGCAATTCGCCATCGGCGCTGCCGTCGAAATCCATCGCCGCGATCACGTCGGGAAAGGCATGGGAAATATCCTCTCCCGTCCGGGAATAAAGCCGCTTGACCCCGCCGTCGCTGACCGCCTGCACGCGGATGCCGTCCCATTTCCATTCTGCGACATGCTCGGCCGGGTCCAGCGCGCGAAGCTCGTCCAGATCGGTCGGCGTGGACAGCATCACCGGCCGGAACGGCGCCAGCGCCGCGCTTTCCGGCCGCGCCCCGCCGCCGATCCAGCCGAAAAGCGGCGTATAGGGCGGCGCCAGCCCGTGCCAGATCTCTTCCAGATCGGCGACCGAGGGCGCGCCCATCCCGGCCAGCGCCATGCGCGCCATCCGCGCCGACAGGCCGACGCGCAGATTGCCGGTGGCGAGCTTCAGGAAGGCCAGCCGCTCGGACGGTCCCAGCCGGTCCAGCATCCCGGCGATCGCGCCGGGCAGCCCGGCCTTGCCGGTGGTCTGCAGCAGCTCGACCGCCTGCGACAGCGGCGGATCGTCCTCGGCCCCCTCGGGCCAGACCAGCGCGATGGTCTCGGCCAGGTCGCCGACGAAATCATAGCTCAGCGCCAGCAGCTGCCCGTCGATGCGCTCGGCCGCCAGCCCGCGCAGCAGCGACGGCGTGACCCGGCGCAATTCCAGGTCGCCCGTCAGCGCCGCCAGGGCCCAGCCGCGATCCGGGTCCGGCGTGCGCTCCAGGTAATGCTGCACATGCTGCAGCTTGGCGTTGCGCGCCGGCGTAAAGGCCAGGCGTTCCAGCAGGGCGGCGAAAGCCTTCATTCCTCGGCCTCGTCCTCATAGCCGACCAGCCGCAGCGGCCGGGCCGGGATCTGCGCCAGCTCGCACCAGCGGATCACGCCATCCTCGGTGCCATGCGTGACCCAGACCTCGGACGGCGCCAGCTCGGTCAGCGTGCCGGTCAGCATCGGCCAGTCGACGTGGTCGCTGATGACCAGGGGCAGCTCGACGCCCCTTTGCCGCGCCCGCGCCCGCACCGTCATCCAGCCCGAGGCGAAGCCCAGCACCGGGTCGCGAAAGCGCTGCACCCACAGGCTCGCAAAGGCCGAAGGCGGCGCGATGACCAGCTGCGCCGGCACCTCGTCGGCCGTGGCCGGGACCAGTGCGCCCAGATCGACGCCCTGCTGGACGTAGTAGTCGCACAGCGTCTTCAGCGCGCCATGGATGGCGATGGGCGCGTCATAGCCGGCCGCGCGCAGCAGCGCGATGACATGCTGCGCCTTGCCGAGCGCATAGGCGCCGATCAGATGCGGGCGGTCGGGAAACTCGGCCATGCTGGCCAGCAGCTTCTCGACCTGCGTTGCCGGATCGGGAAAGCGGAACACCGGCAGGCCGAAGGTCGCCTCGGTCACGAAGATGTCGCAGGCCACGGCTTCGAAGGGCGCGCAGGTCGGGTTCGGCTGCCGGGTGTAGTCGCCCGAGACGACGATGCGGCAATCGCCCGAGGTCACCGCGATCTGGCTGGACCCCAGCACATGCCCGGCCGGGTGAAAGCCGACCGAGACATCGCCCAGCCGCATCTCGTCCGCCGCGACCTGGGTCGAGCCGGCGAAGTCCGGCCCCATGCGCAGCCGCATGATGTCCAGCGTCTGCTGCGTCGCCAGCACGGCACCATGGCCGGGGCGGGCGTGGTCGGAATGGCCATGGGTGATCAGCGCGCGCGCGACCGGGCGCAAGGGGTCGATATGGAAATCACCCTCGGGGCAGTAAAGCCCGGCCTCGGTCGGCAAAAGGATCGGATCGGCGCGCATGAGCCCAAGATGTAGAACATTTCGTGAAAATCAACCCGGCGCCAGCGGGCGGCCGTGAAAGATCGTCTCCATCGAGAAAACGCCGGTGACCCGTTCCAGATCCATGTCGGCGATCAGCCGCTTGTAAAGCTGGTCGTAACCCGCCATGTCGCCGACCACCGCCTTGGCCATATAGTCCCACTCGCCGCCGATGCGGTGGAACTCGGTGATCTGCGGCAGGGACTCGATCCGGGCGCGGAAACGCCGCGCCCAGGCGTCGTCGTGATGGCGGGTGCGGACCATGATGAAGACCGTCAGCCCCAGCCCCAGCCGGCCGGCGTCGATGACGGCGCGGCTGCCCTGCAAGACGCCGGCCTCGGTCAGCCGCCGCAACCGGCGCCAGCAGGCGTTCTGCGACAGGCCGATACGCTCGGCCAGTTCGCGCTGCGACAGGCTGGCGTCCTGCTGCAAGAGCCGCAGCAGCCGGTTGTCGGTTTCGTCGATTTCGAGAGTTTTTCCGTTCATATGACAACAATATTCGCGGTTTTCTCTAATATCCAGCGGTGATTTTGCGGTGATCCCGGGTCAAGATCCGGCAAAAGCGCGAAAGGACCGACCGATGATGCCGTTTGACAGCTATCTTGCCGCCCTTGGCCCCGATCCGCTGGAAAGCGTCCACGGCGGCATCATCGGCCGCGATGCGGTGATCCAGGGGCCGTTCGGGCCGCGCCGGCTGATCTATGCCGATTACATCGCCTCGGGCCGGGCGCTGCGCCCGCTGGAGGTCTGGATCATGGAGAATGTCCTGCCCTGGTATGCCAACAGCCATACCGAGGCCAGCCATTGCGGCGGCACCATGACCCGGATGCGCCGTGCGGCGCGGGCGGCGATTGCCGAAGGCGTCGGTGCCGGGCCGGAGCATGCGGTGGTCTTTGCCGGCGCCGGGGCGACGGCGGGGATCAACCGGCTGGTGCATCTGCTCGCCGCGGGGCCCGGCACCACGGTGCTGATCGGGCCCTACGAGCATCACTCGAACATCCTGCCCTGGCGCGAAAGCGGCGCAAGCGTGGTGGAAATCCCCGAGGCCGAGGCGGGCGGCCCGGACCCGGAGGCCTTGCGCGCGGCGCTGCGGGCCGCGCCCGGCCCGGTGATCGGCGCTTTCTCGGCCGCCTCGAACGTCACCGGGACGCTGACCGATGTGGCCGGGGTGACGGCGATCCTGAAGGCTAAGGGCGCACGCGCGGTCTGGGACTATGCCGGCGGCGCGCCCTATCTGGCGATGGACATGCGCCTCGGCATGGATGCCATCGTGTTCTCGCCGCACAAGTTCATCGGTGGGCCGGGCGCCTCGGGCGTGCTGGTGCTGCGCCGCGATGCGGTCGTGGCCGACCGGCCCAGCCTGCCCGGCGGCGGCACGGTGCGCTTCGTCTCGCCCCACGGCCACGACTATGCCGCGAGCGTCGAGGCGCGCGAGGAGGGCGGCACGCCGAACGTGGTCGGCGACATCCGCGCCGCGCTGGCGCTGCTGACCAAGGCGGCGGTGGGCCAGCCGCGCATCGCGGCGCGCAATGCCGAATACCTGGCGCTGGGGCTGGCGCGGCTGGGCGCGCATCCGGGCATCGCGCTGCTGGGCAAGCTCGACGCGCCACGCCTGCCCTTCTTCAGCTTCCGCATCCGCGACGGGCGCGGCGGCTTCATCCATCAGCAGCTGGCGACGCGGATGCTGTCGGACCTGCATGGCGTGCAGGCGCGCGGCGGCTGCGCCTGCGCCGGGCCCTATGTGCACCGGCTGCTGGGGCTGGATGCGGCGGAATCGGACCGGCTGCGCGCGGCGATCCTGAAGGGCGACGAGATCGAGAAGCCCGGTTTCGTCCGGCTGAACCTGTGCTGGGCCGCCGGCCGCACCGACGTCGAGGCGATCCTGGATGCCGTCTGCGACCTGGCCGATCACGCGGGCGATTACCTGGCGCAGTATCGCTGCAACCGCGCCACGGCGATCTTCACCCCGATTGCGGCGGAATAGCCGCGCGGGCGCAGACATAGTCCCGCACCAGCGCCACCCGGCGCGGCCGGAAGCTGGCGCCGCCGGGCCGCATCGCCTGGATGCGCGCGACATGGAAGATGCGGAAATCCTCGCGCAGCTTGCAATGCGCCAGCAGCATGACGTGGTTCTCGCTGTAGCTCAGGCCCAGGGGCCAGATCTCGCGCGTGCTGCGGGCCTCGGCCAGGTCCAGGTAGTCGATCTCCAGGCTGCGCTCCTGCCACAGCGCCTCGCGCAGCAGGGCCATGTCGATCTGCGGCGCCGCGCGCTGGCTGGCAGGGCGGAACAGGCGCATGGACGCATGCATGGCGTGGCGGCCCTGGCTCTCGGGCAGGGTGGCGAGGATGCGGGCCATGGCGGCCTCGCCCGCCTCGGTCAACTCGCCGTCGCCAAGGGCGCGCAGGGCCGAGATCGCCAGCAGCAGCGCCTCGATTTCCAGGCGCGAGAAACTTTGCGGCGGCAGGGCCGGATCCTCGGTCAGGCGATAGCCGACGCCCGCCTCGCCGTCGATCAGCGCACCGCCGGCGCGCAGCGTGGCGATGTCGCGGTACAGCTGGCGCGGCGAAACGCCGGTCTCATGCGCCAGCCGCGCCGCCGTCACCGGGGCCGGCAGGCGACGCAGCGCATCCATCAGTCGCATCAGCCGGTCGGTGCGGGCCATGCTGTCACCTTCTGTCAGGGTTTCCGGGCCATTCTGGCCGCATCATCACAGGAGGCCAAGATGCTGACGCTTTACCACGCCCCGAAAAGCCGCTCGTCCAGCGTGATCGTGCTGCTGAAGGAACTCGACGCGCTCGACAAGGTCGAGATCCGCCAGGTGACGATCCCGCGCCAGGACGGCAGCGGCGGGCGCGATCCGGCGAACCCCCACCCCGAGGGTAAGGTGCCTTTCCTGGTCGAGGGCGAGGACCATGTCCGCGAACGCGGCGCCATCATGCTGTATCTGACCGACCGCTTCCCCGAGGCCGGGCTGGGGCCGCTGCCCGGCGATCCTGCGCGCGGGCGCTATCTGGGCTGGCTCAGCTGGTATCAGGGCGTGCTGGAGCCGGTGGCGATCCTGAACTTCTTCAAGATCGAGCACCCGGCGCTGGACGCGACCTTCCGCGACTACGACACCGCGATCCAGCGGCTTGAGGAGGTGCTGTCGCAACAGGACTACCTGCTGGGCGACCGCTTCTCGGCCGCCGACCTGCTGGTCGCCTCGCCCTTCGCCTTCTTCGGCGAGGGCATGCCGCGCCCGCCGGCGGTCGATGCCTGGGTGCAGCGGATTCAGTCGCGCCCCTCGATGGCCTGGGCGCGCGAATTCGACGGCTGAACCGGGGCGGCGCCGGGGAGGCGCGCCAGCTGCACCATCAGGATGCCGGCCGCGACGATCAGCGCGCCCAGCACGTCCGAGGCGCCGAAGCGTTCGCCCAGCAGGGCGGCGGCGATGGCGACGCCGAAGAGCGGCGACAGGAAGTGGAAAGTCGCCGCCCGCACCGCGCCGACGCGGTTCACCAGCAGGAACCACAGCCAGGTCGCGCCGATGCCGGGCGCGATCACGGTATAGACAAAGGACCAGACCAGGGTGCCGCTCCACAGCACGGGGCGGCCCCATTCCAGCAGTGCGGCCGGGACCAGCAGCGCCGCGGCGCCGACCGCCATCTGCAGGCCGACGATCATCATCATGTTGCGGCTGCCGCCGGCGCCGCGCGCCGCCAGCGTGGCGAAGGTCAGCGCCACCACGCCGCCCAGGCACAAGAGCAGTCCGGGGATGTCGAGCCCGTGGCGCAGGCGCACGCCCATGACCAGCGCCACGCCGATCACGCCGGCGACCAGCCCGGCCACCGCCATCGGCCGCAGCTTTTCCGAATAGAGCAGCCAGCCCAGGAAGGCGACCAGCAGCGGCATCATCGAGGCGATGATCGCGGCGGCCGAGGCCTCGACATGCTGCATGGCGACCCAGTTCAGGCCCAGATACAGCGCGTTCTGGCACAGGCCGAAGACGATCACCGTGCGCCACTCGGCGCGGCTGAGCCGCCAGCTCTGCCCCATGGCCCAGGCCAGCGGAATCGCCACCAAGGCCGACAGCGCGAAGCGGATCACCAGCGCGGTCAGGGGCGGCGCGGCCAGGACGATGATGCGGGTGGTGGTAAAGGCCGAGGCCCAGACGAGGGCAAAGCCCGTGCCCATCAGGATGGCTTTCAGGTCCATCGCGCTTTCCCTTGCTGCCTGCCCCCTTGGGCTAGCAGATCGGGGGGCGGGCGCAAGGGCAAGGCGCGGCGCGTACACCGCGCGTGCACCGGGCATGCACCGGCAAGCGGGGGCCGGGCATGAGGAAGGGCCGCGCATCACCTGCGCGGCCCCTCATGACGCGAGCGCCGGGCTCAGGCGTTCACGCTGTCTTTCAGGGCTTTGGCGATGGTGACCTTGACCACCTTGTCGGCGGGCTTCGTCATCATTTCCTGGGTCTGCGGATTGCGGACCTGGCGTTCGGGACGGGCGCGGCAGGCGACCTTGCCGATGCCCGGCAGGGTGACGGCGCCGCCCTCGGCGACGGTTTTCGACACGACGGCCGACAGCGCATCCAGAGCCGCGGCGGCGGTCTTCTTGTCGCTGCCCATCTCATCGGCCAGGGTGGCGACGAGTTGGGTCTTGGTCATCGGTTTCGAAGCGGCCTGGGCCATGTTCTGTCTCCTCGTTGTTCCCCGTTCGGGAAATTTTCGGACGCCACCTTGGCGGCACGAACGCCGCTACACAAGCTTTTTGCGCGCAGTTCAAGCGTTTTCCTGTGGATTCCGCGGTTGGACGCAGCGAAAAGCCGCGGAAAACGGCCTGTCAGAGGAAAGCGGTCTCGTTGAACGACCTCAACTTGCGCGAGTGGATGCGTTCCAGCGGAGTCGCGCGCAGTTTCTCCATCGCCCGGATGCCGATCAGCAGGTGGTTCGCGACCTGGGTGCGATAGAAATCCGTGGCCATGCCGGGCAGCTTCAGCTCACCATGCAGCGGCTTGTCCGAGACGCAGAGCAGCGTGCCATAGGGCACCCGGAAGCGGAAGCCGTTCGCGGCGATGGTGGCGCTTTCCATGTCGAGCGCCACGGCGCGCGACTGCGACAGCCGCTGGACCGGGCCCGACTGGTCGCGCAGTTCCCAGTTGCGGTTGTCGATCGTCGCCACCGTGCCGGTGCGCATGATCGCCTTGAGGTCGTAGCCGTCCAGCTGCGTGACCTCGGCCACCGCCTCTTGCAGCGCCACCTGCACCTCGGCCAGCGCCGGGATCGGCACCCAGACCGGCAGGTCGTCGTCGAGGACATGATCCTCGCGCAAGTAGGCATGGGCCAGGACGAAATCGCCCAGCGACTGCGAATTGCGCAGCCCGGCGCAATGGCCGACCATCAGCCAGGCATGCGGGCGCAGCACGGCGATATGGTCGGTCGCGGTTTTCGCATTCGAGGGGCCGACGCCGATGTTCACCAGGGTGATGCCGTCGCCGTCCGGGCGTTTCAGGTGATAGGCCGGCATCTGCGGCATCTTGGCGCCGGTGGCAATGATGTCCTCGGGCCGCTCCAGCACCTGGTTCCCGGGCGCGATGAAGGCGGTATAGCCCGACTCGGGGTCGGACAGCGCGCGGCGGGCGAAACCCTCGAACTCATCGACATAGAACTGGTAGTTGGTGAACATCACGAAATTCTGGAAATGCTCGGGCAGGGTCGCGGTGTAATGCGACAGCCGCGCCAGCGAATAATCCACCCGCTGCGCGGTAAAGGGCGCCAAGGGCTGGCTGCCGTCCGGGTTCAGCCCCGCGGTGCCGTTGACGATGTCGTCGTTCATCGTGTTCAGGTCCGGCACGTCGAAGACGTCGCGCAGGGAATAGTTCAGAACGCCCTCTTGCGGGACATTCAGGTCGCTTTGCGTCGCCACGGCGAAATGCACCGGCATCGGCGTGCCGCTGTCGGCGACCGAGACCGGGACGCCGTGGTTCTTCATCAGCAGCCCGATCTGCTCGGTCAGGTAGCCGCGGAACAGGTCGGGCCGGGTGATCGAGGTGGCATAGACCCCGGGCAGCGCGACATGGCCGAAGGACAGCCGCGAATCCGTCTTGGAATGCACCGGCACCCGCAGCCGCAGCTCGGGGTAGAAGGCGCGATAGCGCGCCTGCGGCCGGGCGCCCTGCAAGGTGGCGACGAAGCGTTCCAGCAGGAAATGCGAGGCGCGTTCGTAAAGTTCGATCAGCCGCGCTACGGCGGCGGCGGGGTCGTCGAAGGACTGCCGCTCGGCGGGTTCGGGCGTTTCCAAGGGAAGGGTCCGGCGGTCGGTCGTCATGCGCGCTCTCCAATTTGGCGCCAGAGTGCCAGCGCGCCCCGCCACTGGCAAGCGGCAGGCCCAGTGCCTATCTGGGGAGGCAAAGGAGTGATCCGCATGGAATTTTCCGTTCTCGATCTTGCCGTCGTCGCCGAAGGCGCGGACGCGCGGCAAGCCATCGCCAATTCGGTTTTGCTGGCCCAGGCCGCCGAAGGCTGGGGCTATCACCGCTTCTGGCTGGCCGAGCATCACAACATGCCCGGCATCGCCAGCGCCGCGACCGCGGTGCTGATCGGCCATGTCGCCGGCCATACGCAGACGATCCGCGTCGGCGCCGGCGGCGTCATGCTGCCCAATCACGCACCGCTGGCGATTGCCGAACAGTTCGGCACCCTGGCGACGATCCACGGCGACCGCATCGACCTGGGCCTGGGCCGCGCGCCCGGCGGCGACGGCGCGGTCATGCATGCGCTGCGCCGCGCCATGCAGCGCAACGACGATTTCCCGAACGACGTGGTCGAGCTGATGCGCTATCTGGGCCCGCCCCGCCCCGGCGCCCCGGTCGCGGCCCATCCCGGCGAGGGCACCAATGTGCCGGTCTGGATCCTGGGCTCGTCGCTTTACGGCGCCAGCCTTGCCGCCGTGCTGGGCCTGCCCTATGCCTTTGCCAGCCATTTCGCGCCCGGCGACCTGGAGCAGGCGGTCGGGCTTTACCGCGAGCGGTTCGAGGCGACCGAGTTCGGCACCCGCCCGCGCTTCATGCTGGCGGTGAACGTCATCGCCGCCGACACCGACGCCGAGGCGCAGCGGCTGCGCACCAGCCAGATGATCTCCTTTGCCCGGCTGCGCACCGGCATGCCGGGGCTGCTGCCGCCGCCAGTCGACGATATTCACAGCGCGGTGCCGGCCGCGGTGCTGCCGACGGTCGAGCACGCGCTGTCGGTCAGCGCCGTCGGCGCGCCCCAGACGGTCGCCACGCAGCTGGACGCGCTGATCGCGACATACCGCCCGGACGAGCTGATCCTGGTCGGCAATATCTACGACCAGGCGGCGCGGCACCGCTCCTTCGCCATCGCGGCCGAGATCCTGCGGGGCCGGGCGTGAGGGCGCTGGTTTTCGGCCACGGCTATTCCGCCGGCTTTCTGACGCCGCTGCTCGTGGCCGAGGGCTGGCAGGTCACAGGCACCACGCGCGGCAACGCGGCGCGGGTGGCGGCGGCGGGGGCCGAGCCGCTGCTTTGGCCCGGCGACGATGCGGCCGTGCGGCAACAGATCGCCTCGGCCGATGCGATCCTGGTCTCGGTCGGGCCGGAGGGTGGCGCGGACCCGGTGCTGGCGGCGTTCGGCGCCGAGATCGGGCGCGCGCAGCCGCGCTGGCTGGGCTATCTCTCGACCACCGGGGTCTATGGTGACCGGGACGGT
Organism: Paracoccus sp. DMF; assembly: GCF_004407025.1. Taxonomy (NCBI): domain Bacteria; kingdom Pseudomonadati; phylum Pseudomonadota; class Alphaproteobacteria; order Rhodobacterales; family Paracoccaceae; genus Paracoccus; species Paracoccus sp. DMF. Next base: position 9,947 of record NZ_SOKV02000035.1, on the reverse strand, counting down.
GGCTGGGTCGACGAGGACAGCCCCTGCGCCCCCACGACCCGGCGCGGGCGCGAGCGGGTCGCGGCCGAGCAGGGCTGGCAGCGGCTGGCGGCCGAGCACGGGTTGCCGCTGCACATCTTTCGCCTGGCCGGGATCTATGGCCCGGGGCGCGGGCCCTTCGCCAAGCTGCGCGCCGGCACCGCGCGGCGCATCGTCAAGCCCGGGCAGATCTTTTCCCGCATCCATGCCGAGGACATCGCCCGGGTGCTGCTGGCCTCGATCAAGGCGCCCTGCCCCGGCGCGGTCTACAATGTCTGCGACGACGATCCCGCCCCGCCCGAGGCGGTGATCGGCCATGCCGCGGACCTGCTGGGCCTGCCCCTGCCCCCGGCCGAGGATTTCGCCACGGCCGAGATGACGCCGATGGCGCGCAGCTTCTATGCCGAAAGCAAGCGCGTGGCGAACGACCGCATCAAGCGCGAGCTGGGCGTCGCGCTGCGCTATCCCGATTATCGCGCCGGGCTGGCGGCGCTGGCCCGGGCCGAGGGGCTGATCTAGGGCGCGATCGAGCAGCAGCCGGTCAGCATGCGCGACGGCTGCTCCTGCCCGTCCAGGATCACCGTGACCGCCAGCGCATAGCCGCGGTCCGACATGCCGTCCGAACATTGCCGGGGCTGCATCACCGCGGTCAGCCGGCCCTTGTCGTCGCCGGCGATCATGCCGCGCATCGGCTCGCCCTCGATGCCGCGATCCATGACCTTGCGCAGCGACAGCGGGCGCTCGGGCTGGTCGGGCTCGCTGAACACCAAGCCCTTCTCGACGGTCTTGAAGGACCAGAACGGCTCGGTGCCGCTGCATTGCAGGGTCAGCGGCAGGGCGTTCGGCTTCCAGGCCGAGGGCTGCGGCTTCAGGAAGCGCAGCGCCACCCAGCCGGTGCTCTCGCCGACATTGACCCGGCCCCATTTGCCCGAGCCGTCGCGGTCCAGAAGCTCGACCCCCTTGGCGGTCGAGGGCAGCGTGCCGACGATCTTGGCCTTGCCGTCCGGCGCCTCGCGCACGTTCAGCGTGTCCCAGGTTTCCACCACGGTGACGTCGAAGAGATTCGGCAGATAGTCCGCGGCCAGGGCCGCCGCCGGAGCCGCCAGCGCCAGGCCGGCCAGAAGGGTCGTCAACAGGTTCATGGGGGCACCGTGTCGGAGTCAGGTCACATCGAAAAAGTTAGCATCTATCGAGCGCAGGACATAGGTCTTGTCGATGCGCACGCCGACGCCGTGGTCGATCATCAGCCGCGCCAGCCGGGCGCCGTCGATCAGCACCACCCGCTGCTGGACGCGGCGGACGTAGTCCCGCGCGTCCTTGCTAAAGGACGAGGTGGTGACGAAAACGCCCTTGGTGGCGCTTTCCCCGGTCATCGAGCCGATGAAGGCCTGAAGCGCCGGGCGGCCGATGGTATTGTCGGGCGCGTAACGCTTGGCCTGGATATAGACGGCGTCGAGACCGAGCTTGTCCTCGTTCACCACGCCGTCGATGCCGCCGTCGCCGGATCTGCCGATGGCCTGCCCCATCTCGGCCCGGCCGTCGCCATAACCCATGGCGAGCAGCAATTCGACGATCAGACGCTCGAAGCGGGCGGGGGTGAGAGTGCGGACTTGTTCCAGCAGGTCTTCGGCCAAGGCGGCATCGAGTTGCTGATAAGCAAATTCGATCAGTTCGGTGGGAGTCTGCGCCTCATCGGGGTTAGGTTCGGAGCGGGTCTCTGGCGGTGCGGCAGGACCAGAAGCCGTCGTAGAGCGCGATTTCCGGGCTTCCCGCCACGCGATATAAGGCGGCAAGCTCTGGACATATTTCCTGTCGAACAACCGGCCCGAGGCCAGCAGTTCGAGACCCGCCGGGGTAACCACGTTATAGCCAGGCTGAATTTTTTCGGTGAGGCCGGCCTGTTGCATCCATAGCAGCGCCCAGTCGGCCCGGTCATGGATTTTCGAGCGCCCGCCGCTGGGAATCAATTCTGACATGGCGTCATCGCTCAGCCCGAAATGCTTTCTCAGTCCCGGAAGGCAGTCGCGAGCGTTCCGGGCGCCTTCAGCCATCAGGCGCAGGCAGATGGGCATCACCTCACTGCTGGATGGAATTTCGCTCACGCCCGCTTTTCCCCGATGCGCGCCACGCCCAGCACCTCCAGCACCTTCGCCTCGATGTCCGGCGCCGACATGCGGGCGCAGCGATACATGGCCTCGGGGCTGGCGTGGTCGATGAAGGTGTCGGGCAGCACCATCTGGCGGAAGCGCAGCCCGCCGTCGAACACGCCCTCGTCGGACAGCAGCTGCGCCACCAGCGAGCCGAAGCCGCCGACGGCGCCCTCTTCGATGGTGATCAGCGCCTCATGCGTGCGGGCCAGGCGCAGGATCGTCTCGCGGTCCAAGGGCTTGGCGAAGCGCGCATCGACCACCGTCGGCGTGACGCCGCGCGCGGCCAGGGCCTCGCGGGCGCGCATCACCTCGGCCAGCCGGGTGCCGAAGGACAGGATCGCGACGCGCTTGCCCTCGCAGATGACGCGGGCCTTGCCGATCTCCAGCGGAATGCCGCGCTCGGGCATCTCGACGCCTATGCCCTCGCCGCGCGGATAGCGGAAGGCGATGGGGCCGTCGTCATGCGCGGCGGCCGTCGCGACCATATGGACCAGCTCGGCCTCGTCGGCGGCGGCCATCACCACGAAGCCGGGGAGATTCGCCAGGAAGGCAATGTCATAGGCGCCGGCATGGGTCGCGCCATCGGCGCCGACCAGCCCGGCGCGGTCGATGGCAAAGCGCACCGGCAGCCGCTGGATCGCCACGTCATGCACCACCTGGTCGTAACCGCGCTGCAAAAAGGTCGAGTAGAGCGCACAGAAGGGCTTCATCCCGCCCGCCGCCAGCCCGGCCGAAAAGGTCACGGCATGTTGTTCCGCGATGCCCACGTCGAAGCAGCGGCGCGGGAAACGCTCGGCGAACAGGTTCAACCCGGTGCCGTCTGGCATCGCCGCCGTCACCGCGACGATCTTGTCGTCGCGGCTGGCCTGGTCGACCAGGGCGCGGGCAAAGACCGAGGTATAGCTCGGCGCGTTCGATTTCGCCTTGGCCTGCGTGCCGGTCGCCACGTCGAATTTGGCGGTGGCATGGCCCTTGTCGGCGGCACGCTCGGCCGGGGCATAGCCCTTGCCCTTCCGGGTCACGGCATGGATCAGCACCGGACCGTCGGCGCGGGCCTTGACCGTGCGCAACAGCGGCAGAAGCTGGTCGAGGTCATGGCCATCGACCGGGCCGATATAGGAAAAGCCCAACTCCTCGAACAGCGTGCCGCCCACGGTCATGCCCTTCAGCATCTCCTTGGCGCGCTTGGCGCCTTCCTGCATCGGGCCGGGCAGCAGGCTGACGGCGCCCTTGGCGGCGGCCTTGAGATCCTGGAACGGGCCGCGGGTATAGAGCCGCGTCAGATAGGTCGAAAGCGCCCCGGTTGGGGGCGCAATGGACATCTCGTTGTCGTTCAGGATCACGAACAGCCGCTTGCCCAGATGGCCGGCGTTGTTCAGCGCCTCGAAGGCCATGCCGGCGCTCATGGCGCCGTCGCCGATCACCGCCACGGCGTCGCCGGGATCGCCGCCCAGTTCCCGCGCCATGGCAAAGCCCACGGCCGCGCTGATCGAGGTCGAACTGTGGCCGGCCCCGAACGGGTCATAGGCGCTTTCGCTGCGCTTGGTGAAGCCGGACAGCCCGCCCTCGGTGCGCAGGGTGCGGATGCGGTCGCGGCGCCCGGTCAGGATCTTGTGCGGATAGCACTGGTGGCCGACGTCCCAGATGATCTTGTCGCGCGGCGCGTCGAAGACGGCATGCAGCGCCACGGTCAGCTCGACCACGCCCAGGCCCGCGCCCAGGTGGCCGCCGGTGACCGAGACCGCGCTGATCGTCTCGGCGCGCAATTCCTCGGCCAGCTGCCGCAATTCGCGGTCGGTGAGCGCCTTCAGGTCCGAAGGCAGGGCCACCCGATCCAGCACGGGCGTTTTCGGGCGATGGTCGTCTTCGGTCATGGCTTGCCCCTTTCCGGGCGGGCTTCAGGCGTCGCGTTCGATAACGAAACGCGCGAGCTGTCGCAAGTTTCCGGCGAGTTCGCCATAGGGGTCCAGCGCCGCCTCGGCATGGCGCGCCAGCTTGCGGGCCTTGTCGCGCGCGCCCTCGAGCCCCAAGAGCGACACGAAGGTCGCCTTGTTGGCGGCGGAATCCTTGCCGGTGCGCTTGCCGGTCTCTTCCTCGTTGCCGGTCACGTCCAGGATGTCGTCCTGGATCTGGAAGGCCAGGCCCAGGTTCCTGGCATAGTCGGCCAGGGGCGCCGCATCCTCGCCCGCCATCACCGCCCCGGCGGTGGCCGAGAACTGGATCAGCGCGCCGGTCTTGGCGCCCTGCAACCGCTTGATCGCGACGATGTCCAGGGGCTCCAGCGCGGTCTCGGCGGCGATGTCCAGGGCCTGGCCCCAGACCATGCCGCGCGCGCCGATGGCCTCGGACAGGCCGCGCACCAGCGCCAGGCGCACCTCGGCCGAGCTGATCGCCGGATCGGTCAACAACCCGAAGGCCAGCGATTGCAGCGCGTCGCCGGCCAGGATCGCCGTCGCCTCGGACCATTGCACATGCACGGTCGGCAAGCCGCGGCGCAGGTCGTCGTCATCCATCGCCGGCAGGTCGTCATGGACCAGGCTATAGGCATGCAGCGCCTCGACCGCCGCCGCCACGGGCAGCGATTCCTTGTCGCGCAAGCCGAACATCCGGGCCGATTCCATCACCAGCAGCGCCCGGATGCGCTTGCCGCCGATACAGGCATAGCGCATCGCGTCGGCCAGGTCGCCCGAAGGCAGGCCGGCCATGGCCTCTTGCAGCGCGGCCTGGACCTGCGCCTTCACATCCTCAAGGCGGTCCTGCATCACAGCCCCTCGACCGGCACGGTCCCGGTGGGCTGGCCGCCGGCGGCCAGGGTGATCTTCTCGACCCGCTCCTCGGCAGCGCGCAGCACCTTGTCGCAATGCGCGCGCAGCTTGGCGCCGCGTTCGTAAAGCGCGATGGATTCCTCCAGCGTGGCCTCGCCATGCTCCAGCCGGCCGACCGTGGCCTCAAGCTCCTTCATCGCCTCTTCAAAGGACATCATCTCGATCTCGGTCACGCGGCGGTCTCCCTCAGCACTGCGACATGGGCGCGCGCCGAGCGGCCCAAAGCGCCGAGATCATAGCCGCCTTCCAGCGCAGACACCACCGGGGCCGAACAGGCGGCGGCGGTATCGCAGATCATCCTGGTAATGGCGGTGAAATCGCTTTCGTCCCACATCAGCCCGGCCAGCGGATCCTCGGCATGGGCATCGAAGCCGGCCGAGAGCAGAATCAGCTGCGGCCGCCAGGCCTCGACCCGGCCGCAAAGCCCGCGCCAGATCGCGCGCGCCGCATCGCCGCCGCTGCCGGCAGCCAGCGGCACGTTCACCACCTGGCCATGCGCCCCGGTCTCCGAGGCTGCCCCGGTGCCGGGGTAAAGCGGCGACTGGTGGGTCGAGACGAACAGCGCCCGCGCCTCGTCCCACAGCACGTCCTGGGTGCCATTGCCGTGATGCACGTCGAAATCCAGCACCGCCACGCGGTCCAGTCCGTGATGCTCCAGCGCCCGCTTCGCCCCGATCGCGACCGAGGACAGGATGCAAAAGCCCATCGGCTTCATGCGCTCGGCATGATGGCCGGGCGGGCGCATGGCGACAAAGGCATTGGGCGCCTGTCCTGCCAGCACGGCATCGACGGCGGCGCAGACCCCGCCCGCGGCATGGCGCGCCGCCAGCAGGCTGCCCGGCGCCAGATAGGTGTCCGAATCCAGCATCGCCCAGCCCTCGGCCGGCTGCTTGCGGCGCAGCATGGCCAAGTATTCGGGCGGATGCGCGCGCAGCAGGTCGGCCGCGTCGGCCTCCGGTGCCATGCGCCGCTCCAGCGCCAGCCCCTCCAGGGCCGCCAGCACCGCATCCAGCCGCGCCACCTGCTCGGGGTGGCTCGGCGGCGTCACATGCGCCTGTGCCGAGGCATGGGTGTAAAGCAAGGTCATCGGCCCAAGGATTATGTGCCGCCCCGCGCCCCGGCAAGCAAATGTTCCGCGAGCTGCCGAAATCGACGCCCCGGGCGGAACCGCCGCCGCCAAGTCGCATTCTCTTTTGTGCCAAATATCCTCGGGGGTCCGGGGGCAGACAGCCCCCGGCGCGACGGCGAAGGATCAGGCCGTCAGCCGCTGCCCGTCATGCCCGGCCATGCGCAATTCGACCAGCGTGCCCTCGGGCATGTCGCGGTCGAAAGCCACCTCGGTGAAATGCTCGGTCCGCCCCAGGCGCGGACCCTCGGTCAGCACCATGCGCCGCTGCCCGACCTCCGAGCCCAGATGCCGCAGCAGCGCCGCGTCGCCCTCGGCCCGCAGCCGGGCGGCCCGCTCCTTGATCGCCGGTCCCGGCACGCGCGGCATCCGCGCCGCCGGCGTGCCCTTCCTCGCCGAATAGGGGAACACATGCAGGAAGGTCAGCCCGCAATCGCCGACCAGCTTCAGGCTGTTTTCGAACATCGCCTCAGTCTCGGTCGGGAAGCCGGCGATGATGTCGGCGCCGAAGACGATTCCCGGCCGCAGCTTGCGGGCCTCCTCGCAGAAGCGGATGGCGTCGTCGCGCAGGTGCCGGCGCTTCATCCGCTTCAGGATCATGTCGTCGCCGGCCTGCAGGGACAGGTGCAGATGCGGCATCAGCCGCGGCTCGCTGGCGATGGCCAGCATCAGGTTCTCATCCGCCTCGATCGAGTCGATGCTGGAGATCCGCAGCCGCGGCAGGTCCGGCACCAGCCGCAGGATGCGCATCACCAGATCGCCCAGCCGCGGCGTCCCCGGCAGGTCGGCGCCCCAAGAGGTCAGGTCGACACCGGTCAGCACCACCTCGTTGAAGCCGCGATCCCGCAGCCGCTTGATCTGGTCCACGACCACGCCCGCCGGCACGGAACGCGAATTGCCGCGGCCATAGGGGATGATGCAGAAGGTGCAGCGATGGTCGCAGCCGTTCTGCACCTGCACATAGGCGCGGTGCCGGCCGAAGCCGTCGATCAGGTGGCCGGCGGTTTCCTTCACCGACATGATGTCGTCGACCTGCACCTTCTCGGTCGCGCCGATCAAGTCGGGGGCCTGCATGCGCTGCCAGGTCTCGGGCAGCATCTTTTCGTGGTTGCCGATGACCCGGCTGACCTCGGCCATGGCGGCAAAGGTCTCGGGCTCGGTCTGGGCGGCGCAGCCGGTGACGATGACCGGGGCGCCGGGGTTCTCGCGCGCCAGCCGGCGGATCTCCTGCCGGGCCTTGCGCACCGCCTCGGTCGTCACCGCGCAGGTGTTCACGATCACCGCGCCGGAAAGCCCGGCGCTTTCCGCCATCTCGCGCATCGCCTCGGTCTCATAGGCGTTCAGCCGGCAGCCGAGGGTGGCGAACACGGGCGCCTTCAGGTCCTTCATCCGCGCCAGACCCCGTCGAAGACATGCGCGGTCGGGCCGGTCATCCAGACCCCGTCCTCGCGCCAGTCGATTTCCAGCTGCCCGCCGGGGACGTTCACCCTGACCCGGCGCCCGGTCAGCCCGCGCCGCGCCGCCGCCACCACCGCCGCGCAGGAACACGAACCCGAGGCCAGCGTGATGCCGGTGCCGCGTTCCCAGATGCGCAGGATGATCTCGCTGTCCGAGACGACCTGCACCAACTCGACATTGGCGCGCTGCGGATAGAGCGGGTGATGCTCATGCGCCGGGCCGAAGCGTTCCAGCTCGACCGCCGCGGCGTCGGGCACGAAGAAGGTCATATGCGGATTGCCCATGCCGGTCGCCACCGGATCGCCCTCGACGGGCAGGTGCAGCGTATCGACATGCTCGGCCAGCGGGATCCGCACCCAGTCTAGTACCGGCGCGCCCATGTTCACCCGGATCAGGCGATTGCCTGCATCCTCGGCCGCAAGCACGGCATGGTCGGTCGCGAGCCGCAGCGCCGAGGCGCCCGATTCGTCCATCAGGAAACGCGCCACGCAGCGCGTGGCATTGCCGCAGGCCGCCGAGCGCGAGCCGTCCGCATTGAAGAACACCAGCCGCGCATCGGCATTCTCGCCGGGCAGGACGACGGCTAACTGGTCGAATCCGACGCCGCGATGGCGATCGGCCATGGCGGCGACAACACCGGCCTCGGGCAGGAGGCCCGAGCCGCGCGCGTCGAGAACGACGAAATCATTGCCGAGCCCATGCATCTTCATGAAAGGCAGGCCGGGGTTTTGCTGGTGTTCCATGAAAGCCCTTTAAGCCCGCCGCGAAGTTTTTGCCAGAGGCGGCGTTTTTTCCGCTTGACCCCACCCGCCGCCGACCGTAGTTAGCCCCCCGTGCGATGGGCCCGTAGCTCAGTTGGTAGAGCAACTGACTTTTAATCAGTGGGTCACAGGTTCGAATCCTGTCGGGCTCACCACTGAACTTCCTCACATGACAAGCGGTTACGAGAAATTGCCTGCGAGGCGGTTTCGGCGCTAACAATGTGCCAGCGGGCAGCCAGCGGACATTTTCACGGTGATGCCCTGGCTCGAATCTACCGCCAGCGCGCCGCGCGCCAACCGGCGGCGATAGCCTCGGCCTCGTCGCAAAATCAGCGCTCTCCCTTGCTCTCATCGATCCGGGTCTTGGCATAGGCCGGCGACCATGGCGTGCGATGGATCCGCTCGCCTTTATTTGAAATGTTGCCCTTGATCGGACAGCCCTCGGACGCCTCTGCGACAGCTCGCGCCCAGCGGCCGGCGCGATACTCCCAGGCGGGTTGAGGTTCGCTCTGCCAGACGCCCCGGCCGGCGGCACTGGCCATGTGCTCGGCATCGGCATAGTCGTCGGAATAGCGCAGGTAGGCCCAGGCTAGGCCTCGACCGACTATCTCGCCGCCCAAATCCATACCCCCGGCATGGCAGCGCGCCACGATCCGCCGGTAGGCATCGATATCGAGCGGCACGCATTCCACGACCTGATCCTTGACCAGATCGGTCATGGCCTCGGCATTTGGATCGGGGGTTCCACGTCGAACTGACAAACTGACAGAACTGACAAAACCTTCCCGGCTCGCCTTAAGAGCGCATGCCGCCTTGCTACACTCCCGGAATCCTCTCGCCCAAGCGAAAGCCCCGCATGATGCGGGAGATCTCGGACGCACGGGCGTTGACGAAGGCCCGCTTTTGCAAATCGGTTGCTGGCCCCCAGTTAGAGCCGACCGTAACGCTCATGCTGTTCGCCTCTGCCGGGAAGTCGGGGCGGATCAGCGCCAGCAGCGCCTCTGCATGATGCCGGATGCGCTCTTCACGGCTCATTTCAGCAGCGGCTGCTGCTATCGGGACGGCACCCACCGCCAACGCCACGGGTGCCAGTTTCATCAGATCACGACGTTTCACTGTCAGTTCTCCTTGTCGAAGGGTTGTTCCGCCGCCAGTCGCGCAGGGCGAGTTCCAGCGGCAGCAGAGGGATGGCCAGCACCGCGCCTTGCGCCTGAGCCTCGGCCACGGTGATGAAGCCTCGGATCAGTGCGGCCGCGCGATGATGCCGGTCATGGACAGCGGCGGCGCTCATGCCTCACCGTCCAGTCGCGCGAGGCGGCGATGCGAGGCCCGGATGGCGTCACGCTGGAAGCGCACCGCTTCGCGGACAGAGCGCAGATCGCCCGCGCCCGTCTCGACCTCATCAAGGGCCAGCCGCAGCCGCTCTGCGATGAAGGCGCGCTCCGCCGCCGGCAGGACGGATCCTGCACGGCCGTTCAGACATGCGGGCTCAGTCGCCCTTTTCAGGTCGTTGTCGATCATCATCATTAGCTCCATCCGGCAGTCTGACAGCCAGCCACTTAGGCGGGGTGACCTGCCCCCCCCCGAATTTCCCTCGCCGTGATGTAGA
>NZ_SOKV02000034.1:0-34855 GCF_004407025.1 Paracoccus sp. DMF | reverse complement strand
GGTCGCCGCGACCGGCATCCGCATCCTGTCGACGGTGGATTTCGCCGGCAACCGCAACAACCTTTTCGTGGTCGCGGTCTCGCTGGGCTTCGGGATGATCCCGCTGATCGCGCCCGACTTCAAGCAATGGATGCCGCATGCCATCCACCCGCTGATCGAATCGGGCATCCTGCTGGCCACCATCGCCGCCGTTTTGCTGAACGCCTTTTTCAACGGCACCGGCGCCGGCAGCGTCGAGGACGCCAAGCGCGCCGCCAGCATGGCCGATCACTGATCGGCGGGGCCGGGCGGCTCGCCCAGCGGGCGGATGCGCAGCCGGGTGATCCGGTTCTCGCGCCGGGCCACAACCTCGAAGCGGCAGCCGTGAAAGGAAAACACCTGGCCCGGCGTCGGGATCGACTGGGCCATGTGAATCACCAGGCCGGCGACGGTATTGGCCTCGTCATCGGGCAGCGACCAGTCCAGCGCCCGGTTCAGGTCGCGGATAGTCATGGCGCCCTCGACCAGATAGTCGCCGCGCGCGTCGCGCACCAGCGAGGCCAGGGCATCGGTGTCATGCTCGTCGGTGATCTCGCCCACGATCTCCTCGAGGATGTCCTCGAGCGTGATCAGCCCGCGCAGGCTGCCGTATTCGTCGACGACCAGCGCGAAATGCGTGCGCCGCTTCAGGAATTCGCGCATCTGCTCGTCCAGCGTCGTGGTGTCGGGGACGAAATAGGGCGGCATGGCGGCGGCGAGCAGGTCGAAATCCTGCAGCGCGCCGGGACCGCCGTCGCGCATCGCCCGGCGCATGCCGCGCAGCAGGTCCTTGGCGTGGATGACGCCGACGACATTCTCGCGCTCGTCGCGAAACACCGGCAGGCGGGTGTGCGGGCTTTTCAGCACCAGGTCCAGCACCGCGTCGGGCGGCAGCCGCGCGTCGATCATCTGGATGTTCGAGCGGTGCAGCATGATCTCCTCGACCGCGCGCTCGCCCAGGTCCAGCGCCCCCAGCAGCCGGTCGCGCTGGTCCTTGGCGACGGTGCCGCTGGATTGCGCCACGGCCAGCGTATCGGCGATCTCGTCCTGGACCGAGGTCAGCGGCCCGGCGCCCGGCAGAAGCCGCGCCGGCGCGGCGATCCGGCACAGCGCGGCCATCGGCGCGGCAAGGCGGCAGGCCAGATCCTCGGGCGCGCGCAGGGCCAGGCGGCGGGGCAGGGCCTCGGCCAGCGCCAGAATCAGCAGCGCCGTCAGCCCTGCCGCCCACCACAGCCCGCCGGGCAGCGCCAGGTGCAGCGCCAGTGCGGTCGCAAGGCTCGCGGCCAGGATCCGGAGGAGCGTGCCCAGCAGCAGCACCGCGCCGGCCAGGGTCTCGCGATCCTCGGCCAGTTGCAGGGCGCGACGGGCGCGGGCGTCGCCCTGATCGGCGCGGGCGCGCAGCCGGGCGCGGCTGGCGGCGCTCAGCGCGGTTTCGGCGCCGGTCAGCAGTGCCGAGAACGCCAGCAGCAGCAGGATCGCCGCGCCCGTCAGCCATGGCAGGGGCATGGTCACGAGCCCTTGTCGCCGCGCCGGCCGCGCGCCAGCGGGTGATGCTTCAGCACCAGGTCGCGCATGCGGCTGTCCAGCACATGGGTATAGATCTCGGTCGTGCCCAGGTCGGCATGGCCGAGCAGGGTCTGGATGGCGCGCAGGTCGGCGCCGCCCTCCAGCAGATGCGTGGCGAAGGCATGGCGCAGCACATGCGGCGAGACACGGGCCGGATCGATCCCCGCCGCCAGCGCCAGCTGGCCCAGAAAGCCGTTCATCGCCTGCCGGGTCATATGCCCCTCGCGCGAGGCGGCGGGGAACAGCCAGCGCGCGCCCTTGCCGGCGACCAGCCGGCCCAGGGCGCTGTCCTCGGGCGCATGGTCGCGCAGATGCAGCCAGGCCGCCAGCGCCGCCCGGGCCGGGTTGCTCAGCGGCACCATGCGCTCCTTGCCGCCCTTGCCGCGGATCAGCAGCAGCGCCGGGTCGCCCCGGCAGGCGCCGACCGGCAGCGCGACCAGTTCGCTGACGCGCATGCCGGTGGCATAGATCAGCTCGATCAGCGCCAGGTTGCGGGCGCGTTCGGTCTCGTTGCGGCCCAGGCGCGGCAGGGCGTCGAACATCGCCTGCACCTCGGCGCGGTCCAGCACCTTGGGCAGGCGCTGCGTCCGGCCCGGGCCGCTGATGCGGCCGGCCGGGTCATCCTCGCGCCAGTCCTCCTCCAGCGCGAAACGCATGATCTGCCGGATCGAGGACAGCCGCCGCGCCCGCGTGGCGCGCGATAGGCCCTGCGCGTCGCAAAAGGACAGATAATCCTCGATCCCCTCGCGCGGCACGGTCAGCAGCGTCAGCCCGCGCGCGGCCAGCCAGTCGGCGAAGTCCTTGAGGTCGCGGCCATAGGCCAAGAGCGTATTCCGCGCCGCCCCCGCCTCGGCCGATTGCGCGTCCAGAAAGGCCGAGATCCGGCCCTGATCGCCCAAGCCCTGGCCCGCCCGCGCCATGGCTCAGGGCGTCCCGCCGCCCGGCGCGGGCAGGATGACCGGCGCCAGCACCAGTTCCACCATGGCCTGCCGGGCGATGTCCTGCTGGCCCAGCACCCGCAAGACCCGAAGCCCGCGCGCCGCGCGCGGCAGGTCGCCGTCCAGCCCGGCGTCGGTGTCGGCGATGGCGGCCAGCAGCGCCTCGCCGCGCTTGTCGGCCAGGATCAGCTGCGCCGCCTCTTGCGGCACGTCCTTTTCCGAGGGGCCAAGGAAGGCCGAGAACAGCACCGCCGCGCGGTCCTCGCCCTCGCCGGCGGGCGGTGCGCTTTCCGGCTCGCCCCCGGCAAAGCGCAGGAGCCAGGCGTCGAATTCGGTCGCGTCGGCGGGCGGATCGGTCATGACCTGCGGCTGGCCGGCCTGCAGCGCCAGCCACAGCGCGATGCGGCCCGGCGCGCCGTCAAGGCCCATGGCCGCGGTCTCGGCCCCGACCATCTCGGCCAGCGCCGGGCCAAGCCCGGCCGCGGCCATGGCGTCGAAGGCCGGCGGCAGCGCGGCGGCGGTCGCAGCCGTGTCGCGCACGGCCAGCGCCTGCGCCAGATTCTGCAGCGCCGCCGCCCGGTCCCAGACCCCGCCCGAGGCGGCGGGCTTCTGCTCCAGGTAGATCGTGCGCAGCTGCGAGGCCGGGATGGCGCCGGCCCGCGCCAGCCGCTCGGCCGCGTCCAGCCGCGCCTTCCAGCCGCCGTTCTGGTCCAGGTCCGCCAGCGCAAAGGCCAGCGGCAGCGCCGACGAGGGCAGCGGCTGGCCGATCGCCTCGTGCAGGCGCAGGTCCAAGGGCGTCACCACCTGCGGCGGCGGCAGCTCGTCGGTGCTGTCGGCATAGCTGTCGTCCAGGTAACGCGCGAGCAGCGCCGCCATCGGCGGGTCGATCCGCCCCAGCGCCTCAGCGCCGTGGAAGACCAGCGCGGCGGCGGTCCAGTCGCCGCCGAGCGCCAGGCAGAAGATCCGCGCCGGGAAGCTGGGCGCGACGCCCGGGGTGCGGTCCATGGTCTCGCAGGCCTGGGCCTCGTCGCCGGACAGCAGGGCGATGTCGAAGAGCCGGCGAAAGCGTTCGGGATCGCCCGGGCCGGCGGTCTTGAGCAGTTCCTTGGCGGCGCCGGTCGCGCCCATGTCCAGAAGCTTGTCGACCCGGGCCAGGAACAGCCCGCCCTCTTGCCCGGCCTCGGCGCTTGGCGCGCGCAACTGGGCCGCCAGCAGCCGCCGTTCGAGCCGCCGCATGGCCGGCAGGCGCGGGTTCGAGGCGCGGATCAGCCGGATCAGCACCGCCGAATCGCTGGTGCCCCACAGGCCCGCCGGCAGGCCGGCGGCGCGGGGCGAGACGGTGCCCTTGCCGTCGGGATTGCCCTCGCCCAGCCGGGTGACGCCGACCGGCTCGAAGCCGCCGGTGGGTGCGATGTCGCGCTTGGTCTTGCGCTTCAGCTCGGGCGGGCGCGGGTCGCCGGGGCGCCAGGACGAGATGTTGTCGGGCTGCTGCACGCTGCCCGACAGCCAGTCGCTGGCCGAAAGCGGCGGCTTGGCGGCGGCGGGCAGGGCCAGCCCGGCCAGCAGCGCCAGCGCCAAGGCAAGGCGGCGCTCAGTCGAGGTCATCTTGTCCCGCATCCGTGCCCGCGGTCGCGGTTGCCGTCGCGGCAGGGGCGGTCGCGGGGGCGGTCCCGGCGGCGGTTTCCGCCGGCAGCGCCGGCACCGGCGCACCCAGGTCCAGCTCGACCGGCGTGCGCATCTCGCGCGGGTCCGAGGTCATGTCGCCGAAATAGGCGTAGCCGGCCAGTCCTGCCAGAATCAGGATCACCAGAATCACCACCAATTTCAAAACTCGCATGAAAAATGCCCTTTCCGCCTCGATCATATGCCGGTCTCACGCCGGTTCGCGCGAAATATATATGGCATTTCCCGAAAGATCACGCCATCAGTCACAGCCGTTGCGAATGAGGGAATCCGGTGGGGGTGATGCGGCGGAATATCGTGCTGATCGGGATGATGGGGGCGGGCAAGACCGCCATCGGGGGCGAGCTTGCGCGCCGCTTGCGCCGGCCGTTCGCGGATACCGATGCCGAGATCGAGCGCGCTGCCGCCATGACCATCCCCGAGATCTTTGCCCGCGACGGCGAGGATTTCTTCCGCGCCCGCGAATCCGAGGTGCTGGGCCGGGTGCTGGCGACCGGCAACAGCATCGTCTCGACCGGCGGCGGCGCCTGGATGCGGGCCGAGAACCGCGAGCGCATCGGCGCGCATGGCGTCTCGGTCTGGCTGGACTGCGACCTCGATACGCTGTGGCACCGGGTCCGGCACCGGCCCACGCGGCCCCTGTTGCAGACCGCCGACCCGCGCGGCACGCTGGAGCGGCTGCTGGCCGAGCGCGGGCCGGTCTATGCGCTGGCCGACATCCGCGTTCCCGCCCGGCGCGGCGACAGCATTGAGGACACCGCCACCCGCGCCCTGGACGCGATCCGGGCGCATGATCCCGGCATTCTGGAGGGACAATGAGCATCGAAACCGTGCGCGTCGACCTGGGCGCGCGTTCCTATGACGTGCGCATCGGCCAGGGCCTGCTGGACCGCGCCGGCGACGAGATCACGGCTCTGGCCGGGCAGCGCCGCGTCGCCATCCTGACCGACGAGACGGTGGCCGCGCGCCATCTGGCCGGCTTGCAGGAGTCGCTGGCCCGCGCCGGCATCGAGGCGCCGGCGCTGGCGCTGCCGGCGGGCGAGGCCACGAAAAGCTGGTCGCGGCTGGGCGATGCGGTAGAATGGCTGCTGGCGCGCCGAATCGAGCGCAAGGACCTGGTGATCGCGCTGGGCGGCGGCGTCATCGGCGATCTTGCCGGCTTTGCCGCCGCGATCCTGCGCCGGGGCGTGCGCTTCGTGCAGATCCCGACGACGCTGCTGGCGCAGGTCGACAGCTCGGTCGGCGGCAAGACCGGCATCAACAGCCCGCATGGCAAGAACCTGATCGGTGCCTTTCACCAGCCGGCGCTGGTGCTGGCCGATATCGACGTGCTGACCACGCTGCGCCCGCGCGATTTCCGCGCCGGCTACGGCGAGGTGGCGAAATACGGCCTGCTGGGCGACGAGGATTTCTTCGAATGGCTCGAGGCCAATGCGACGGGGCTGGCCAGCGACGCGGGCCTGCTCCAGCATGCCGTGCGCCATTCCGTCGCCATGAAGGCCGGCATCGTCCAGCGCGACGAGACCGAGCAGGGCGAGCGGGCGCTTCTGAACCTGGGCCATACCTTCGGCCATGCGCTGGAATCGGCGACCGGCTATTCCGACCGGCTGCTGCATGGCGAGGGGGTGGCGATCGGCTGCGCGCTGGCCTTCGAGCTGTCGGCGCGGTTGGGCCTGTGCAGCCAGGAGGCGCCCTCGCGCGTCGCGGCGCATCTGGCCGCCATGGGCCTGCCGTCGCGCATTGCCGACATTCCGGGCGATCTGCCGGATGACGAGGCGCTGATCGGGCTGATGGGCCAGGACAAGAAGGTGCAGGACGGCCGGCTGCGCTTCGTGCTGGCGCGGGGCATCGGCCAGGCCTTCGTCACCGATGCCGTGCCGCCCGAGGCGCTGCGCGCGGTGCTGGCTCAGTCGCGGGCCTGATCCGCGCGCTCGCGCTCTTCGCGCTCCGGGTCGGGCAGCAGGCCGGCATCCTCCAGCCCCTCGCCATGGCCGGTCTGGCCGCGCGGCGCGGCCGGGCGGTCCTCGCGCGGGATGCGGGGCGGCACCGCCTCGTCATGGCCGAGCTTGGCGTCGCGGTCGCGGCGCAGCGCCGCCCGGCCCAGCATCAAGAGCGTGATCGGCGTCGTCGCCATGATGAAGATGCCGATCATCACCTCATGCACCACGACCCGGCCTTCCAGCAGGGTGAACATCAGCATCGAGGCCAGCACGATCAGCAGCGTGCCGTAGCTGTAGCCCAGCGTCGGCGCATGCAGCCGCTGGTAGAAGCTTTTCAGCCGCACCAGCCCCAGCCCGCCCAGCACCGTCAGCGAGGCGCCGGTGACGACCAGCAGCGCGATCACGACCGCGGCCCAGGGCGGCAGCTGTTCCAGGTGCCTCATTCGATCACCTCGCCGCGCATCAGGAACTTGGCGGCGCAGACCGTGGCGACGAAGCCCAGCACCGCGATGACCAGCGCGCCCTCGAAGAAGAAGACATTGCCGTTGACCATGCCGATGACCAGGAACAGCAGCATGGCGTTCATGTACATCGTATCCAGCGCCAGCACCCGGTCCTGGGCGCGCGGCCCGCGCAGCATGCGCCAGCAGGCCAGCGCCAGGGCGAGGATCAGCGCGATCTGGGCATAGCCCAGCGCGAAGCGGAGGATTTCGGAGCTCATTCGAAAATCTCCATCAGCAGGGATTCGTAGCGGTCGCGGATCAGGGTCTGCCAGTCGTCCTCGCTGCGCAGGTCGAGGACATGCAGCAGCAGGCGGCCGTCCTCCTGCTCGAACTCGATCCAGGCGGTGCCCGGGGTCGCGGTCAGGATGATCGCCAGCACCGCGATGGCGTTCGGGTCGCGCAGCCGCAGCTGCAGCTCGACGAAGCCCGAGTGATAGGCCGGGTGGTTCGGCCCCAGCAGCAGGACCCGCGCCACGGCGATGTTCGAGCGCAGGATGTCCCGGGCCACGATCCCCATCAGCAGCGGGATCGCCGACCAGCGCCGGAACTTGGGCCGGGGCGGGTGCAGGTGCTCGACCGCCCAGCCGGCGGTCAGCGCGATCACCGTGCCCAGAGCCAGGTTGCCCAGCGAAAAGCTGGTCAGCAGCAGCCACATCAGCACCAGCACGGCCGAGAGCACGGGATGGGGGATGGCGCGGGTCATTGCCGGACCTCCGCCTGCGGCTCGGGCGTATCGGCGACGGTCGGG
Source organism: Paracoccus sp. DMF (assembly GCF_004407025.1). Taxonomy (NCBI): domain Bacteria; kingdom Pseudomonadati; phylum Pseudomonadota; class Alphaproteobacteria; order Rhodobacterales; family Paracoccaceae; genus Paracoccus; species Paracoccus sp. DMF. The sequence goes on along the minus strand of NZ_SOKV02000034.1, from coordinate 27,459 downwards.
TCGGGGGCGCTGTTCTGCGCCGGCGCGGCGCGCACGTCCTGCGCCCCGGCCAGCACCGCCTTGCGATAGACGCCGGGCTCGAGCAGCGCCATGGCGGTGGCGCGGGTATAGTTCATCACCGCGTCGGCGCGCACGGTCTGCAAGCCGATCATCACCAGCAGCATGACCACCGGCACCACCTCCAGCGCCAGGATGCGCGGCGTCGGCCCGCCCTCGGCCCAGAAACGGCGGATGCCGAAGCGCATCAGCGCGATCAGCGCACCCAGGCCGGACAGGATCAGCATGGCGGCATAGATCCACAGGATCACCGGCAGCACGCCCGAGGCATTCAGGTTGTCGCGGATCGCGCCTTGCAGGATGGCGAACTTGCCGATGAAGCCCGGCAGCGGCGGCAGGCCGGCGATCATCGCCGCAACCAGCGCGAAGCACACCGCCATGGTCAGCCAGCTGACCGTGCGGGTGCTGGCCGGGGCGCTCATGTCCTCGACCGTGTCGAGGCCCATCGGCGCCCAGCGTTCGCTGAGCGGGTCGGCGTCATCCTCGAACCTGGCGTTGTCGTCGCCGCCCTCGTCGCCGCGGCTGACCGGCTCGGCGATCAGGAAGAAGGCCGAGATCGCGGCGGTCGAGCCCACCAGGTAGTAAAGCGCGCCGCCCAGCATCAACGCCCCGCCGCCGGCCTGGGCAAAGCCCACCGCCGAGAGCACCGTCCCCGAGGAAATGATCGCGATATAGCCGCCCTTGCGCACCAGCTCGGGCGTGCCGAGGATGCCGATCATGCCGAAAGCCATGGTCAGAAGCCCGCCGATCATCAGCACCGGCGCGCCGAACCCGGCCGAGGGCCCGGAATCGGGGCCCAGCACCAGAAGCGACAGCCGCAGGATGACATAGATCCCGACCTTGGTCATGATCGCCATGATCGCCGCCGCCGGCGGCGAGGCCGCGCCATAGGTCGGCGGCAGCCAGAAACACAGCGGCCAGGCCGCGGCCTTGATCAGGAACGCCAGGCCCAGGAAGGCGGCGGCGGTGTGGAACAGCATCCGCTGCGCATCGTCCAGCCAGTAGAGCGCGCGGCCGATGTCGGCCATGTTCAACGTGCCGGTGGTGCCATAGACCAGCGCCACCCCGATCAGGAAGAACAGCGAGGCCGCCAGGTTCACCGCGATGTAATGCAGCCCGGCCTTGATCCGCTCGGGGCCCGAGCCGTGCAGCATCAACCCATAGCTTGCCGCCAGCATGACCTCGAAGAAGACGAAGAGGTTGAACAGGTCCCCGGTCAGGAAGGCGCCGTTTACCCCGGCCAGCAGGAACTGGAACATGCTGTGATAGTGCTGGCCCTTGCCATGCCAGCCGGCGGCGGCATAGATCAGCGACGGCCCGGCCAGCAGCGCGGTCAGCATCACCATCATCGCCGAAAGCCGGTCCAGCACCAGCACGATGCCGATGGGCACGGGCCAGTCGCCCAGGCGGTAAAGCCCGACCACGGTGCCGGCGTGGTCGCTGGCGGATTTCACGTCCGCCATCAGCTCGACCGAGGCGAGGAAGGTCAGGCCCACCGCCACCAGCCCGATCAGCAGCTTGGTCTGGCGGTTGCGGTCGTTGTAGAACAGCATGATCGCGCCGGCCAGCAGCGGGACCAGGATCGGCGCCACCATCAGGTGGTCGGGGCTCATCGTCTCGGGGTTCATGACTTGCGCTCCCGCCCGTCGACATGGTCGGTGCCGCTGACGCCGCGCGCGGCGATCATCACCACCAGGAACAGCGCCGTGGTGGCGAAGCTGATGACGATGGCGGTCAGCACCAGCGATTGCGGCAGCGGGTCGGCATAGGCGGTCGGATCGACGAAACCGCCCTTGGGCATGATCGGCGCCGCGCCGACATAGAGCCGGCCCATGGCGAAGATGAACAGGTTGACGCCATAGGCCAGCAGACACAGCCCGACGATCACCTGATACGAGCGCGGGCGCAGCAGCAGCCAGACCCCGGAGCCGACCAGAACGCCGATGGCAAGGGCAAGGATCAGCTCCATCAGGCGGTCTCCTCGGCAGGCATTTCGGAGGGCATTTCGGGGGCGGATTCGGATGTCTCGACCGGGCGGGCGCGCGGCGCGACGCGCAGCGACTGGTGGGCGATGGCGATCAGCATCAGCACGATGGCACCCACGACCAGCGAGAACACCCCGAGATCGAACAGCATCGCCGTCGAGAAGGGCACCTTTCCGATCACCGGCACGTCGATGTATTGCGCATGCGCGCTGAGGAAGGGATAGCCGAAGACCCAGGCGCCGGCGCCGACCGCCATGGCGATCACCAGGCCGGTGCCCATCCAGCGCACCGGCAGCACGGTCAGCCGCGCCTCGACCCAGCGCACATTGGCGGCGACATATTGCAGCAGCAGCCCGATCGCCAGCGTGACCCCGGCCGCGAAACCGCCGCCCGGCAGGTCATGGCCGCGCACGAAAAGATAGGCCGAAAGCGCGATGATCGGCGCAAACATCCATTGCATCAGCAAGCCGGGCACGAAGAGATAGGCTTCCAGAGCCTGTTCCTCGGCATCGAGCTGCGGGCGCGGCCGCTCGACGCTTTCCGGCGCCGGGCGGAAGCGGCGCAGAAGCGCATAGACCGTCAGCCCGACCACGGCCAGCACGGTGATCTCGCCGAAGGTGTCGAAGGCGCGGAAATCGACCAGGATGACGTTCACGACATTGGTGCCGCCGCCCTCGACATAGGCGTTGCGCAGGAACCAGTCGCCGACCGAGGCGCCGGGCCGCGTCAGCAGCACGGCCAGCGCCAGCGCCGTCATGCCGGTGCCGCAGGCGACCGCGATCAAGAGGTCGCGGAAGCGCCGCGAGCGGGCCGAGAAATTGTTGTCTCCGGTGATCTCCTCGTCGCGCTTGGGCAGCCAGCGCAGGCCCAAGAGCAAGAGCGCGGTGGTCGCGATCTCGACCAGCAGCTGGGTCACGGCCAGGTCGGGGGCCGAAAGCCAGACGAAGGTGGCGCAGGTCACCAGCCCGGCGCCGCCCATCAGGATCAGCGCGGCGAAGCGGTGATACTTGGCCTGCCAGCCCGCCCCCAGCGCGCAGGCGCCACCGACCAGCCACAACAGCGCGAAGACCAGCTCGCTGGCGCCGATGCCGGGCAGGGGCACGTTCCAGTCCAGCGGCCCGACCGCGAACCAGGCCCCGGCCAGGGCCAGCAGGACCATGGCGCGCAGCTGCGCCTGCAACCCGTTCGCCGACAGCACCCGCACCAGCAGGCGCGGCGCGCGGATGGTGCCGAACTGCAGCAGCCAGTCGAAGCCGCGGGCGAAATCCAGCGCCCGCATCCAGCGCGGACCTTCCTCGCCGGTGTCGATCAGCCGGCGCGGCAGCAGGTAGAGCAGCGCGCCCAGCGACATGGCGATCAGGCTCATGACCAGGGCAGGGGTGACGCCATGCCAGATCTTCAGGCTGAAATGCGGCAGTTCGGGGCCGACGACGGCGATGCTGGCGGTCTCGAGCCAGGGGCCGAGCACCTGCTGGGGAAAGATGCCGATGGCAAGGCAGCTCGCCACCAGCACCGCGACCGGCAGCCGCATCAGAAGCGGCGGCTCATGCGGTTCCTGCGGCAGGTCCTCGGCCTTGGGACCGAAGAAGACGGTGACGATGAAGCGCAGCGAATAGGCGGCGCTGAACGCCCCGGCCAGCACGGCGACATAGGGCGCCAGGTTGTCGAGCGGGCTGCCGTTGTTCCAGACATAGGTCGCCTCGAAGAACATCTCCTTGGACAGGAAGCCGTTCATCAGCGGCACGCCCGCCATCGAGGCCGAGGCGATGATCGCCAGCGCCGCCGTGACCGGCATGGCGCGCGCCAGGCCCGACAGGCGGCGCATGTCGCGGGTGCCGGTCTCGTGGTCGATGATGCCGGCGGCCATGAACAGCGAGGCCTTGAAGACCGCGTGGTTCACGATGTGGAACACCGCCGCGATCAGCGCGAAGGGGCTGCCGATGCCGGCCAGCGCGGTGATGAGGCCCAGGTGGCTGATGGTGGAATAGGCCAGCAGGCCCTTCAGGTCATGGCGGAACAGCGCGACCACCGCGCCCAAGAGCAACGTCGCCAAGCCGATGCCGGTCACCAGTTGGAACCACTCGCTCGTCCCCCCCAGCGCCGGGTGGAAGCGCAGGAGCACGAAGACACCGGCCTTCACCATGGTCGCGGAATGCAGGTAGGAGGACACCGGCGTCGGCGCCGCCATGGCGTTCGGCAGCCAGAAATGGAACGGGAACTGCGCCGATTTGGTGAAGGCGCCCAGCACGAACAGCAGCAGCAGCACCGGATAAAGCCGGTGCGCGGTAATCTGCGGCCCCGCCGCCAGCACCTTGTCGAGATCGTAGCTGCCGGCGATCTGGCCGATCAGGATCATCGCCACCATCAGGCAGAGCCCGCCCGAGGCGGTGACGATCAGCGACAGCCGCGCCCCGTCCCGCGCGTCCTGGCGCTGGAACCAATAGCCGATCAGCAGGAACGAGATCAGGCTGGTCAGCTCCCAGAAAACCACCAGCATGATGATATTGCCGGACAGCAGCAGGCCGGACATGGCGCCGGCAAAGGCCAAGAGGCAGGAATAAAGCCGCGGCACCGGGTCGTCCGGCCCCATGTAATAGCGCGCGTAAAGGATGACCAGAAAGCCGATCCCGGCCACCAGCACCATGAAAAGCCAGGAAAACCCGTCGATGCGGAAGGTCAGGTCCAGCCCGACCGAACTGACCCAGCGGAAGGTGCCGGTGATGACCCCGCCCTCGGTCACGGCGGGGTAGAGCACCGCCAGGATGGCCAGGGCCAGCAGCATGGTCAGCCCGGCAAGCCAGGCCTCGGCATTGCGGGCGCCGATGGGCAGGGTGGCCGCCAGGGCGGCCGACACGAAGGGCGTCAGAACAAGCAAGAGCAACAGGTTCTGTTCGACCATCGGCGTCCTTATCGGGTTCGGGGTTGCAGCCGATCATAGCCGCCGGAGCCGGGAAAACACAACTGACCCGGTCGGGAAAAACGCCCCGAATCCGCAGGTTCATGCAATTTTTATCGCGCGCGAGGCGGCCGGGCGTCAGGCGCCGCGGATCCGCGTCACGTCCTGCACCTGGCCCCCGGTCAGCAGCAGTTCGACCGGCAACGGGTGGCTGATGAAATAAAGCGGGCTCGCCGTCGGGCCATAGGCGCCGCAGGCATGGATCGCGAGCAGGTCGCCCGGCTCCAGCCGCGGCAGCAGGACGCCGCCGCCGAGCTTGTCGATCGAGGTGCAGAGCGGGCCGGAAATATCCTGCTTCTCCTCGGGGCGGGCGCCGTTTTCGTCGCCGCCGACGCGGTGCATGACGTAATTGCGCCGCAGCACCATGCCGAAATTGCCCGAAGCCGCCAGGTTGGCGTTGAGCCCGCCGTCGCAGATGGCGATTCGGCTGCCGCGCGACTGCTTGACCGCGATCACCCGGGTCACGAACCAGCCCGCCGGCCCGATGAGGTAGCGGCCCAGCTCCAGCACCAGCCGGGTGCGCGGGAAGCGCGCGGCGAAGGCATCGAGCTCGGGTCCGATCTCGGCCGCGATGGCGGCCAGGTCCAGCGCGTTGTCGCCCGGATGATAGGGGATGCCCAGGCCCGAGCCGAAGATCAGCTTCTCGGGCGTCAGGTCCAGCGCGGCGCAGGTCTCAGCAAAGACCTGCATGAAGATGCGCCAGTTCTCGCAGATCGCCTCGGGCTTCAGGCATTGCGTGCCGGAATAGATGTGCAGCCCGATCAGCCGCAGGTTGGGCAGGGCGGCGATGCGGGGCAGGGTCTCGGCCGCCTCCTCGACGTCGATGCCGAAGGGGCTGGGCCGGCCGGCCATCTGGTCGCCGAATCCCTTGGGCACGCGCGCCGGCGCCAGGCGCACCAGCACCGGCTGCACCACGCCCAACTCGGCGGCGATGGCATCGGCCAGTTCGGCCTCGTGCAGGCTTTCCAGCACCAGTTCGCCCAGGCCCCCGGCGACGGCGGGGCGCAGCTCGGCCTCGCGCTTGGCGGGGCCGGTGAAGCTGATGCGCGCGGGCTCCCAACCGGCCTGCCGGGCCAGCTCGAACTCGCCGCCCGAGGAGATGTCCAGCGTATCCAGCCGCTTGCGCATCCAGCCCAGCAGGCCCGGGTTCGGGTTGCTTTTCACCGCGAAGCTGACGGCGAACCAGCGGCCGAAATGGTTGCGCAGATGCGCCAGCCGCGCCTCGGCCGCGTCGGTGGAATAGACATAGGCCGGCGTGCCGAAGCGGTCCGCTGCCTCGGCCAGCTGCCGGTCCAGCGCCTTCGCCTCAAAGGCTGTCGGCATAGGCCAGGATCGCGTCGATGGTGTCGAAATTGTCCAGCGTCACGTCGCCGGGCTGGACATGGGCGCCGGTCTGCCCCTCGACAAAGGCGATCAGCCCGACCATCGAGACGGAATCCAGCATTCCGGTCGAGAACAGCTCAGTCTCGCCGTCGATGGGTTCGTCGATGTTCAGCTCGCGCTGGATATAGGAGATCAGGGCGTCCTTGGTCAGACTCATGCTGTCATGCCTTCTGTAGGTCTTGCGCGGCGGCTGCCTTGGCGGCCGAGATGATGGCGGGGCGGTCCAGCTTGCCGCTGGCGGTGCGCGGCATGGCACCGTCCCAGGCATGCAGACGCTGCGGACGCATGTAATGCGGCATGGCGCGGGCGCAATGCGCGGAAAGCCGGCCCTCGTCGCCCTGCGGCAGATAGGTCACGGCGACATGCACCGCCTGGCCCAGTTCGGCATCCTCGACGCCCCAGGCGACCACGTCTGACACCAGCCCGCTTTGCGAGATCGCATCCTCGACCTCGGTCGGCGACAGGCGGAAGCCCAGCGTCTTGATCATCTCGTCCATGCGGCTGACGAACCACAGGTCGCCGTCCTGGTCGACGCGCACCAGATCGCCCGACCAGACCACCGGCGCGTCGCCGATCAGATGCGCGAGCTCGGGGCAGGGGCGGATCTTCTCGGCCGTCACCTCGGGCTTTTCCCAATAGCCCATGCTGACCAGCGGGCCGGCATGGACCAGCTCGCCCTGTTCGCCGGGGCCGGCGATTCCGATCCCGCGCTTGATGGCGAAGACCTGCGCGTTCGGGATCTGCTGGCCGATCGAGCCCATCTTGGCCGCGAATTTCGCCGGCGGCAGGTAGGTCGAGCGGAACGCCTCGGTCAGCCCATACATCAGGTAGATGTCGACGCCCGGAAACACCTGGGGCAGAAGCTCCAGGATGTTCGGGGGGATCTTGCCGCCGGTATTGGTGATGCGCTTCAGCGCCGGCAGTTCGACCGGGTTCTCGACCAGCAGGCGCACGATCTGGTTCCACAGCGGCGGCACGCCGGCGATGCCGGTCACGGCCTCGGCCTTGGCCATGCGCATGATCTCGGCCGGCATGGTCAGCGGCTGGTGGACCACTGTGCTGCCCAGAAGCAGCATGGTGGTCAGCTGGTTCAGCCCGGCGTCGAAACTGTAGGGCAGCACCGAAAGCAGCCGGTCCGTCTGATCCAGCCCCAGATATTCGGCCACCGAGATGGCGCCGACCCGGATATTGCGGTGCGACAGCATCACCCCCTTGGGCGCGCCGGTCGAGCCCGAGGTATAGATGATCATCGCCAGCCCCAGCGGGTCGGATTCGTCGGGCGCGGAGCCGCGGTCGGCCGGCAAGGCCGACCACGGGTCCGCGCCCTGGACAAGACCCTCGGCCTTGCCCTGAACAAGAAAGGCGGTGTCGGGCGGCAGGGCGTGTTCGCCCGCAAGCCCGGCCAGCGCATTGCGCGGCCCGATCACCGCGCGCGCCCGGCAGTCGCGGGCGACATAGGCCAGCTGCGCCGGCGTCCAGCGGATGTTGACGTTCACCACCACCGCGCCGGCCTTCCAGGCGCCGAACATGGCCGCGACCTCGTCGATGCCCTTGCGCAGATGCACGATCACCCGGTCGCCGGGCCGGATGCCGCGGCCGCGCAGCCAGTCGGCGATGCGCCCGGCCTCGGCCGCCAACTCGGCGTAGGTGACGCTGCGGCCCTGGTCGACGGCAGCCGTCTTGCCGGCGCGCAGGGGCAGGTTGTCGGCCAGCATGGCCCACATGGCGCGGTCGAAGTCGTCAGTCATTCCTGGTTGCCCTTTTCTCGGCGGCCCGCGCCGTGCCTTGCTGCGTCGTGTCCTGCGGCGCCTTGCCCTTCGCAGTCGTCGCGCGCTTCGCCGGCCGGTCCGCGGCAAAGATCGGCAGGCTGGGATAGATCTTGGCCGGAGAGCCGATCACCACCGAATCCGGGGGCACGTTGGTGGTGACGGCGGTATTCGCGCCGATGCGCACCCGGTCGCCGATGCGGATCGGCCCCAGCACGCAGGAGTTCACGCCGATGAAGACGTCGTCGCCGATGACCGGCGCGCCGGGGCGCATGTTGGTGCCGATGGTGACATTGTGCATCACCCCGCAGCGGTCGCCGATCACCACGTCGGGGTGGATCGACAGCGAGCCCTCGGCATGGATGATGTGGAAATCCGCGCCGATGCGGACCTGCGGCGGGATCCAAACCTTGGTGACGTTCAGAATCAGCAGCTTCATCAGCGCATAGGGCTTGGTCGCCAGCCAGCGCAGCGCCGGATTCCGCAGCCCGATCGCCCAGCGGCCATAGCGATAGATCGCCAGAGAGACGAAGGCGGGCTCGGCCAGCGAACTGCCGTGTCTGCGATAGTCTTCCCGGAGGGTCTTGAACATCACACCATCTACTTGCGAATGAAATCAGCGGGAAAATGCGGTCTGGCCCCATATTCCGACCTGCGGCCGGAAACTCAACCTGCCGTTTAGGACGAGTTTTTCGGATTCTGATCCGCGATCAGGTCCAGGGTCCGGCGCAGCTGGTCCCATTCCACGCGGTAGCCGCCGGCGGTGCCCGCGCCCACGACCATGGCATAACGCTGCCGCCAGCAGTCGGTCAGCAGCTTCAGCGAGGTGGTGACCCGGTCCGCCGGTTGCAGCGTCAGCACCGTGCCGCCGGGCGGCATGGCGATGACGCCATGGGCAAGCTGGCTGCCCTCGACGCCCACCACCAGCTGCGCGGCGCCCGCCGCCTCGACCATCTGGTCGGCATCATGGCGGTCGACGTAGAGGGTGCGGAAGCCGTATTCGACCTCGAGCCGCTCGGCGATCTCGGCCTCGTTCTCCAGCAGGCGGGCGTCGCCGCTGGCACCGCGAAAGATGAAGACGCCGGGCAGCGGCTCGGGCTTGCGCCCGGCCAGCAGGCGCGCGCGATTCTCTTGCGCGCGGCCCTGCCGGCCGCGATTGTTGTGCAGGTCGTCGAACAGCACCAGCTCGTCGAAATGCACGTCGCCGATGCGCCCGGGCGTCATGCCCAGCAGCTCCTCATAGCGCCGGATATGGCCGCCGCGCACCGGGGCCGAGGTCACGGGATGGCCCGCCAGCTCGGCCAGGCGATAGGCGAGGCAATCGTTCAGCAGCCAGTTGCCGAACCAGCGGTTGCCGATCCAGCTTTCGTAAAGCGCGCCCGAGATCGCCTGGCGCGGGCGCGGATAGCCGATCCCGCGGCGGCTCTGCTTGCGCAGGTGCATCTGGCCGCCGCGGGCATGCAGCACGCCATCGACGAAATCCACGTCGCGAAAGCGATAGCCCATGGTCGGTGGCGTCGGCTCGGCCGGATCGCCCCGCATCTGGGCCAGGATGTCGGGCAGCGCGCCGAATTCGGTCTGGGCGATCTGCTCGACCTGGTCGGGCAGCCAGATGCCGGGCGCGATCTCGACCTCCTCGGCGGGCGAGATCTCCCAGCGTTCGACGGCAAGGTCGTAGAACTGCGGGCGGGCCTGACCGGCAAGGCGGCGCAGGCGGTTGTGAAGCGGTCTGAGGGAATGCATGGCGGATCGCTGCGGTTGGAGTTCCACTATTCTGTCGTGCGGCCCTGGGCGCAAGAGCACAGTTCCCTAATCGGGGGTCTTCAGCACCTGGGACAGGACCTTCGCGATGGCATCGTGATCGGCCTGCGAGGGGTGCCACAGGCAGGCATTGCGGCGCGGCTCGCGCAGCACCACGACCTCGGCAGCCAGCCCGTCGGCGGCCAGCAGATCCGAGGCGGTCCTGTAGGCGTCGGTCAGCTCATGGCCGTATTCGCCGAAGGCCAGCAGCACCAGCCGGGCGCCCGGGTTCTCGGCCAGGCGTGCCCTGGCGAAATCCGCCAGCGCCGGGCCGAAATCGGCAGCGAGCGTCGCCTTGTCCCAACGCTCGCCCTTGGCGAAATCCGAGCCGAAGTCGTTCGAGCCCAGCGCGATCACCAGAATGTCGGCGGACCGCTGCGGCAGGGTCGGCGCCGCCGGGTCGCGGGGCAGGGCCAGCGGATAGATCTGCGGCATCTCGCGCCCGGGTCTCGCCCCGCCGTAATTGCGCAGAAGCCCGATGCCCGAGCGGGCGATGATGCGGTAATCCGCCCCCAGCGCCCGGGCCACCTGCGGGCCGAAGGCGCGGCTGGTGTCGGTCGCGGAAAAGACCTGTTCCTCGGAGCAGTCGCGGCGCAGGGCGGTATCGGCCAGGCCCAGGGTATCGGAATCGCCGATGAATTCGATCAGCCGCGCGGGCGGCGGCGGCGCGGGAAGCGGTTCGGCCCCGGCGTCGAGGAAAAAGCCGTCGAACACGGCCGGGGCCTGCGATTCGCTGATCTTCTCGGCCAGGATCAGATGCGGGCCCGGCGCGAGCCCGGTGATGTGCAGATCCTGCCAGCCGGGACGCGAGACAAGGATCGCCTGGCCGTCCAGCGTCACGCGCCAACGGTTGACCGCATCGTCGAAGCGCAGCGTGACCGCGCTGCCCTGGAACCGGGCGGCGGCATGGAAACCCGGCCATTCATGGCGCCGGCTGCCGGGCGCGGGGCCGGCCGCGCTGCGGCCGGTCACCTGGGCCGGCAGCGGCTCCAGCCCGGATCGCACCGGCACCAGCCGGACCTGAAAACTCGCCTGCGCCATGTCCAGCGTCGGCACCGGCACCGCAGGATGCGGCGGCCGCGGCCAGGCGAAATAGCCGGCCAGCCCCGCCAGCGCGAGGATCGCCAGAATGCCGATCCATTTCAGTATCCTGTCACCCATCCGCCCCGCCTTGTCGCGATCAGCCGCGGAAATCGGCCAGAATCCCGATCGCCTCGCCGATGTCATAATGATGATTGCCGATGAAGAAACCGTTAAGGTCGATCTCGGCGGCATGGGTCATCGGCCCGTGCAGGCTGTGATCCATCAGCCCCAGCACCGGGTTGCGGGTGAAGTCGCCGCTGACGATGGGCCGGGTCTCGAAGCCCAGGGCCTCGAGCCGGTCCAGCACCGCGCGCCGGCTCAGGCCCGTGTCCGGCCGCAGCACCAGCGAAAAGCCGAACCAGCTGCTGGCGCCGGTCTCGGCCTGGATGCGGAACAACGGATGATCCGCCATGGCCTGCTGCCAAAGCGCGCCATTCCGGCGCCGCCCCGCGATCAACCCCGGCAGCTTTGCCAGCTGCGCCCGCCCCAGCGCGCCCGACATCTCCAGCGGGCGCAGGTTGTAGCCGGGCAGCACGAAGCGGAAGCTTTCCTCGAAGGAATCGTCGCTTTTCTCGCCGGTCAAGCGATTGAATTTCGGCAGGCTCCGGGTCCAGCCATGCGCGCGCAACGCCAGCAGGATATGGTAAAGCTCCTCGTCGTCGGTGACGACCAGCCCCCCCTCCATGGTCGAGATATGATGCGAGAAGAAGGTCGAGAACGTCCCCATCACCCCGAAGGTGCCTGTCTGCCGGCCGGCGAATGTCGCGCCCATCGATTCGCAATTGTCCTCGATCAGCACGATGCGGCGGCTGCCGATGATGGCGCGGATGGCGTCGAAGTCGTTCGGATTGCCCAAGAGGTTCACCGCCATGATCGCCCGCGTCCGCTCCGTCACCGCGCTTTCCAGCGCCGCGAGGTCGTAGTTCAGCGTATCGCGGTCGATATCGACGAATTTCAGGTGCAACCCGTATTGGTGCAGCGGGAAGAAGGTCGTGGACCAGGACACGGCCGGCACGATCACCTCGTCCCCCGGCATCAGCCGCAGGTCCGGGTTCGCCGTATGACGCAGCGCCGCCACCATCGCGAGGTTTGCCGAAGAGCCTGAGTTCACCATCACCGCATGGCGCGAGCCGGTGAAGCGGGCGAATTCCGCCTCGAAAGCCGCGACCTCGGCGCCCATCGAGAAACGGTCCGAATCGATGACCCGTTGCAGCGCCGCCCGTTCGGCGGCGTCCCAACTCGAGGTGGCCAGCGGAAAGCGGCTCATGCGTGATGCTCCCGGTAATGGGCATAGGTCGCGGCGATGCCGTCGCGCAGCGGGGTCGAAGGCGCCCAGCCCCATGCGCTTTGCCGCGCGACCGACATCAGTTTTTGCCGCATCCCCACCGGGCGCGTCAGGTCGTGGCGAAAACGCCCCTGCCAGCCGATCACCTCGGCGGCAATGCGGTAATAGTCGTTGATGCTGTGATCCCGGCCGGGGCCCACGTTCATCACCGGCGGCAGCCGCGCCGGATCGGCCAGCGCGCGCAGGATCGCGTCGGCCAGATCGGGGGCATACATGAACTCGCGCCGCGCCTCGCCATCGCCCCAGATCTCGACCTCGGCCGCGCCCTCGACGCGGGCGCGATGCAGCTTGTGGATCACCGCCGCCAGCAGATGCGAGCGCGCCGGATCGAAGCTGTCATGCGGGCCGTAGAGGTTGCAGGGCACCAGCGTGCGCCACAGCAGGGTTGGATCCTCGCGGCAGGCATAGTCGACGGCGCGCATGGCCATGATCTTGGCCAGGGCATAGCCCTCGTTCGTGGGCTCCAGGGGGCCGGTCAGGATCTGCTCCTCGGACAGGTCGCGGCCCAGGTCCTTGGGATAGACGCAGCTGGAGCCGAGGTTGATCAGCACCGGCACCCGCGCCGCGCGGCAGGCGGCGACCAGGTTCAGGCCGATGCGGGCGTTTTCGTCGAGGAAACGCAGCGGCTCGGCCATATTGGCCTGGATGCCGCCGACGCGGCCCGCGGCATGGACCACGGCATCGGGACGGTGGCGCATCAGCCAGTCGCGCGTGGCCCCGGCGTCGCATAGATCCAGCTCGGCGCGCGCGGGCGCCATGACCTGCCAGGCGGCGATGCCGGGATGCGCCAGCAGGTTGCGCCCGACCATGCCACCCGCGCCGGTGACCAGCAGCCGGGCCATTCAGCGATCCTCGCGCGCGACCGGCGCGGCCATGCCATGCCGCGCCAGCAGCGACTGGCCGCGCGCGACATGCAGGTCGGCCGCGACCATCTCGGCGATCATCGCGCGCAGCCCCGTTTCGGGCTTCCAGCCCAGCCGCTGATGCGCCTTGGCGGCATCGCCGAGCAGGCTCTGCACCTCGGCCGGGCGGAAATATTTCGGATCGACCCGCATCACCACGTCGCCGACCCGCAGCGCCGGCGCGAGATCGCCCGTGACCGAGGCGACCACCGCGACCTCGTCGACGCCCGCGCCGCGGAATTCCAGCGCCACGCCCAGCTCCTCGGCCGCCCAGATCAGGAACTGGCGCACGGAGTGCTGCTCGCCGGTGGCGATGACGTAATCGTCCGGCGTGTCGCATTGCAGCATCAGCCATTGCATGCGCACATAGTCCCGCGCATGGCCCCAGTCGCGCAAGGCGTCCAGATTGCCCATATACAGGCATTTCTCCAGCCCCTGGGCGATATTCGCCAGGCCGCGGGTTATCTTGCGGGTGACGAAGGTCTCGCCCCGGCGCGGGCTCTCATGGTTGAACAGGATGCCGTTGCAGGCGAAGATGCCATAGGCCTCGCGATAGTTCACCGCGATCCAATAGGCATAGAGCTTGGCCACCGCATAGGGCGAGCGGGGGTGAAACGGCGTGCGCTCGGTCTGCGGGCTTTCGCGCACCAGCCCGTAAAGCTCGGAACTCGAGGCCTGGTAATAGCGCGTCGCCTTCTCGAGTCCCAAGAAACGGATCGCCTCCAGCAGGCGCAGCGCGCCCAGCGCGTCGACATCGGCGGTATATTCCGGCGCCTCGAAGCTGACCGCGACATGCGATTGCGCGCCGAGGTTATAGACCTCGTCCGGGCGCACCTCGGCCATGATCCGGGTCAGATTCGAGCTGTCGGTCAGATCGCCGTAATGCAGGAAGAAGCGCGAGCCCGCCTCATGCGGGTCCTGGAAGATGTGATCGACCCGCTGGGTGTTGAAGGACGAGGCGCGGCGCTTGATGCCATGCACCTCGTAACCCTGTTCCAGCAGGAACTCGGCCAGATAGGAACCGTCCTGCCCGGTGACCCCGGTGATGAGCGCCTTCTTCACCATGCATCCTCCTGGCCCGGCTTCTTTGCTCTGCAAATACCCATGCGACCGTGCAAGTTTCGCTGTCCCATGGGTATTTTCCAGAGCAAAGAAGACGCAGGCAGCGCCCAAGATCGTTCTGCCCGGCCCGCTTTCACCGTTTTACAAATACTCCTGCGGCCGCGCCACCGGCACGGCCGCCCGGTTTTCACAGCGCCGCGTCGAAGACCGGCTGATAGATCTCCTTCAGCCGCGCCACCGCCTCTTGCGGCGACATCTCGACCGATTCTCCGGTCTTGCGCGAGGTCAGCTCGACCTTGTTCGCCGCCAGGCCGCGCGGGCCGACGGTGATGCGCCAGGGCAGGCCGATCAGGTCCATGGTGGCGAATTTCGCCCCCGCCCGCTCGTCGCGGTCGTCATAGAGCGGATCGAAGCCCTGCGCCTTCAACTCGGCGTAAAGCGCCTCGCAGGCGCTGTCGGTCGAGGCGTCGCCCTGCTTCAGGTTGACGATGCCGACATGGAACGGGGTCACGCCCTCGGGCCAGACGATGCCCTTGTCGTCGTGGCTGGCCTCGATGATCGCGCCCAGCAGGCGCGAGACGCCGATACCGTGGCTGCCCATGTGGACCGGCACGCGGGCGCCGTCGGGGCCGACGACGGTGGCGCCCATCGGCTCGGAATACTTGGTGCCGAAATAGAAGATCTGGCCGACCTCGATGCCGCGCGCGGAACGCCGGCGCTCTTCGGGGATCTGGTTGAACTGCGCCTCGTCATGGGTCTCGTCGGTGCGGGCATAGCGGCTGGTGAATTCCTCGAGCACCGCCTGGCACTCATCCACGCTGTCGTAGTCGATGGCGCGGCTGCCGAATTTCAGGTCGGTGATCTCGCTGTCGTAGAAGACCTCCGATTCGCCGGTCTCGGCCAGCACCAGGAATTCGTGGGTATAGTCGCCGCCGATCGGGCCGCCGTCGGCGCGCATCGGGATTGCCTGCAGGCCCATGCGCTCATAGCTGCGCAGATAGCTGACCAGGTGCCGGTTATAGGCGTGCAGCGCGTCCTCCTTGGTCAGGTCGAAGGTGTAGCCGTCCTTCATCAGGAATTCGCGGCCGCGCATGACGCCGAAGCGGGGGCGGATCTCGTCGCGGAACTTCCATTGGATGTGATACAGCGTCAGCGGCAGGTCCTTGTAGCTGTTCACATGCGACCGGAAGATGTCGGTGATCATCTCCTCATTCGTGGGCCCATAGAGCAGGTCGCGCTTGTGGCGGTCCTTGATGCGCAGCATTTCCTCGCCGTAATCGTCGTAGCGGCCGCTTTCGCGCCACAGGTCGGCCGATTGCAGCGTCGGCATCAGCATGGCGATATGGCCGGCGCGGGCCTGCTCCTCATGCACGATCTTCTGGATGTTGTTCAGCACCTTGAAGCCCAGCGGCAGCCAGGAATAGATGCCGGCCGCCTGCTGCTTGATCATGCCCGCCCGCAGCATCAGCCGGTGGCTGACGATCTGCGCCTCCTTGGGGTCTTCCTTCAGAACGGGCATGAAATAGCGCGTGAGACGCATGGCGAAATCCTCATGATGGCCGGCCCGAGTTAGCGCAGAGCGCAGGGTGGGGCAACGCCCTTCCTTGCATGCGCGCGCGCGACGTTCCACATAGGGCCTGACTCGCGACAGGAGAGAGCGGATGCGACTGCCGGCGCAGAAACAGGTCTGGTATTGGGGGGCGGCGCTGGTGGTGCTGCTGCTGGCGCTCTGGGCGCTGGGCAATGCCATGATGCCCTTCATCCTGGGCGCCGCCGTCGCCTATCTGCTGGACCCGCTGGCCGACCGGCTGGAGCGGCTGGGCCTGTCGCGCACCCTGGCGGTGGTGGTCATCACCCTGGCCGCGATCCTGATCATGGTGGCGGTGATGCTGATGCTGGTGCCGGTGCTGGTCAAGCAGACCACGCAGCTGATCAATACCGCACCCGACATGGTGGCGCAGTTGCAGCAGTTCCTGACCAGCCGCTTTCCCCAGGTCTTTGCCGAGGGCAGCACCATCAACACCGCCCTGACCGATGCCGGCAAGAAGATCAGCGAAAGCGGCATGATGGTGCTGTCGACGGTGCTCGGCTCGGTCGTGGGCGTGTTCAGCCTGCTGGCGCTGGTCGTCATCGTGCCGGTGGTGGCCTTCTACCTGCTGCTGGACTGGGACAATATGGTGACGCGGCTGGACGAGCTGCTGCCGCGCGACCATGCCGACACCCTGCGTACGCTGGCGCGCGACATCGACAAGGCGCTGTCGGGCTTCGTGCGCGGGCAGGGCATGGTGATCCTGATCCTGGGCACCTTCTATTCCATCGGCCTGGGGCTGGTGGGCCTGCCCTTCGGCGTGGCCATCGGGGTCATCGCGGCCTCGCTGTCCTTCATCCCCTATGTCGGCGTGCTGATCGGCGGCGCCACCGCCATCGGGGTGGCGCTGTTCAGCTTCTGGGGCGAGCCGGTCTGGATCGCCGCCGTGGTCGCGATCTTCGTCGTCGGCCAGTTCATCGAGGGCAATTTCCTGCAACCGAAGATCGTCGGCACCTCGGTCGGGCTGCATCCGGTCTGGCTGATGCTGGCGCTGACCGTCTTCGGCACGCTCTTCGGCTTCGTCGGCCTGCTGGTCGCGGTGCCGCTGGCCGCGGCCCTGGGCGTGCTGGTGCGCTTTGCCGCCGGCCGCTACCGGGAAAGCGCGCTTTATACCGGGCGCGAAGTGCCGGCGCCGCCGCCGCCGCCGACGCTGATCGAGCTGGTGCCGCGCGGCACCACCGCCCATATCCGCCGCCTGGCGCAGCTGTCCCATGACGTGCGCGTGGCCGAGATCCAGCGCGACGAGGAACTGGCCGAGCTGGTCGAGGAGCGCCAGGAGCGCGCCGAGCGCGAGAGGCTGCCCGACATCGGCCCGGAAGGCCCGCCCTCGCCGGTCGAGCTGCATGCCGAGGCCCGGCTGGCCGCGCGCGAGGCCCGTGAGCAAAGCCGGAAGGACGGCTGATCCTTGGCCCGCCAGCTTGCCCTGGATCTGACGATCCCGCCCGCGCTGTCGCGCGCGGATTTCCTGACCACCGGCGCCAACCGGGGCGCGCGGGCGATGCTCGACGCGCCGGCACGCTGGCCGCAGGGCCGGCTGCTGCTGATCGGCGGCCCGGGCGCCGGCAAGACGCATCTGGCGGGCGTCTGGGCGGCCGAGCATGGCGCCCATGTCACCCAGGCCTGGACGCTGACCCCCGCCAATGCTGACGAGCTGGTGCCCGAGGCCGGCGCGCTGGTCATCGAGGATGCCGAGGAGATCGGCGGCCAGCCCGAGGCCGAGCAGGGGCTGTTCCACCTGTGGAACCTGGCCGGCGCCCGGCAGGCCCTGCTGCTGATCTCGGCCCGCGCCGCGCCGCGCGACTGGGGGCTGCGCCTGCCGGACCTGCGCTCGCGGCTGGAGACGGCGGCGCAGGCGCTGCTGGGCCCGCCCGACGATGCGCTGCTGCCGGCGGTGCTGGTCAAGCTGTTCGCCGACCGGCAGCTGCAAGCCCCGCCCGAGGTGATCGACTGGCTCTCGCTGCGCATGGAGCGCGACCTCGACCTTGCACGCCGGCTGGTCGCGGCCATCGACCGCGAATCGCTGGCCGGGCGCCGCGCCATCACCCGGCGCCTCGCGGCCGAGCTTCTGGACAAGCTCGCCCCCGCCGACGCATGATCCCTTCATCCCAGCAGCAGTTTTTCCCATGACCCAGGCCGATTTCCTGAAGTTCCCCTTTCCCACCCCGCGCCTGCTGCCCGAGGGCACGCCCGAAGGCCCGGCCCGCTTCTTCAACCGCGAGATCAGCTGGCTGGCCTTCAACTGGCGCGTGCTGGACGAGGCCCGGAACCCGCGCGTGCCGCTGCTGGAACGGCTGCGCTTCCTGTCGATCTCGGCCACCAATCTCGACGAATTCTACACCGTGCGCGTCGCCGGCCTGCGCGAGCTGGTGCGCGAGGGCAACAGCACGCTTTCCGACGACGGGCTGACGCCGGCCGAGCAGCTGGCGCTGGTCAATGCCGACGCCCGCCGGCTGATGGGCGCGCAGCAATCGGTCTGGAACGGGTTGCGCCGCGAGATGGAGCAGGCCGAGATCACCATCCTGTCGCGCTCGCGCATCACCCGCGCCGAAGAGGAATTCCTGCGCCGCCACTTCATGGAGCAGGTGTTTCCGGTGCTGTCGCCCTTGGCCATCGACCCGGCGCACCCGTTCCCCTTCATTCCCAACACCGGCTTTTCGCTGGCGCTGGAGCTGGCGCGGGAAAGCGGCGGCCAGCAGATGCAGGCGCTGCTGCCGATCCCGCAGCAGATCGCCCGCTTCGTGCCGCTGCCCGGCGGCAAGCGCTTCCTGCGGCTGGAAGACCTGCTGCTGATGCACCTGCCGAGCCTGTTCCCCGGCTATCGCGACATCGGCCATTGCGCCTTCCGCGTGCTGCGCGACAGCGATCTGGAGGTCGAGGAAGAGGCCGAGGATCTGGTCCGCGAATTCGAGACGGCGCTGAAGCGGCGCCGGCGCGGCAGCGTCATCCGGCTCAAGATCACCGCCGGCGCGCCCGACCGGCTGCGCCGCCTCATCATGGAGGAACTCGACGTCGATCCCGAGGAGGTGATCGAGGTCGAGGGCCTGTTGGGCATGGCCGACCTGCGCGAACTGGTACTGGACGGGCGCCGCGACCTGCAATGGCCGGCCTTTACCCCGCGCGTGCCCGAGCGGGTGCAGGACCATGACGGCGACATGTTCGCGGCCATCCGGCAAAAGGACATGCTGCTGCATCACCCCTACGAGACCTTCGACATGGTGGTGCGGTTCCTGGCGCAGGCGGCGCGCGATCCGAACGTGCTGGCGATCAAGCAGACGCTTTACCGCACCTCGCGCGACAGCCCCATCGTGGATGCGCTCTGCGAGGCGGCCGAGGCCGGCAAGTCGGTCACCGCGCTGGTCGAATTGAAGGCGCGTTTCGACGAGGCCGCGAACATCCGCCAGAGCCGCCGGCTGGAACGCGCCGGGGCGCATGTCGTCTATGGCTTCATGCAATACAAGACCCATGCCAAGATCAGCACCGTGGTGCGGCGCGAGGGCGACCAGCTGGTCACCTACAGCCATTTCGGCACCGGCAACTACCACCCGATCACCGCGCGGATCTATACCGACCTGTCGCTGTTCACCTGCGACCCGGCGCTGGGGCGCGATGCCTCCAAGGTGTTCAATTTCCTGTCCGGCTATGTGCAGCCCGACGGGCTGGAGAACATGGCGATCTCGCCCATCGACCTGAAGGAAACGCTCTTGTCCCTGATTGCGCGCGAGGCGGAATTCGCCCGCCGCGGCCGGCCGGCCGAGATCTGGGCCAAGATGAACAGCCTGATCGAAAAGGACGTGATCGAGGCGCTTTACGCCGCAAGCCAGGCCGGGGTCAGGATCAACCTGGTGGTGCGCGGCATCTGCGGCCTCAGGCCGGGCATCGTCGGCCTGTCGGAAAACATCCGCGTCAAGTCGATCGTCGGGCGTTTCCTGGAACATTCCCGCATCGTCTGCTTCGGCAATGGCCATGCCTTGCCCTCGAAACGGGCGCGGGTCTTCATCAGCTCGGCCGACTGGATGGGGCGCAACCTGTCACGCCGGGTCGAGACGCTGATCGAATGCTTCAACGAGACGGTCAAGGCGCAGATCACCAGCCAGATCATGGCGGCGAACATGGCCGACGAGGCGCAGAGCTGGCTTCTGCAGCCCGACGGGCGCTATCTGCGCTACCTGCCGGCGGGCAAGGAAGACCTGTTCAGCTGTCACAAATTCTTCATGGAAAATCCGTCACTTTCGGGACGCGGCAAGGCGGGCGCGCGCGACGTTCCGGCATTGACGCATTCGACCGATTGACGATTGACGCAAAGGGTTAATTGCCGCATCCAAAGCCCGGGCCCCGGCGTGGTCACGGAATCGAGAGGAACCCGATGAACGGTATCGTCACCGCAAGCGGAGAAACCATCGAGCCCT
This sequence comes from Paracoccus sp. DMF, assembly GCF_004407025.1. Classification (NCBI taxonomy): domain Bacteria; kingdom Pseudomonadati; phylum Pseudomonadota; class Alphaproteobacteria; order Rhodobacterales; family Paracoccaceae; genus Paracoccus; species Paracoccus sp. DMF. Next base: position 7,126 of record NZ_SOKV02000034.1, on the reverse strand, counting down.
TCGGGCGGTCGCTGTTCGAGCGGGCCTCGGAACGCTCGCTCAGCCGGGTCGGCGTGGTCGATGTGGGCTCGAACTCGATCCGCATGGTGGTCTTCGACGGCGCCGCGCGTTCGCCGGCGTATTTCTATAACGAAAAGGTCATGGCCGGGCTGGGGCAGGGGCTGGCCACCACCGGCCGGCTGAACCCCGAGGGCGTGCAGCGCGGCATGGTGGCGCTGCGGCGCTTCGCCGCCCTGGCCGAGGGCATGGGCATCAAGCCGCTGACCTGCGTCGCCACCGCCGCCGTGCGCGAGGCCGAGGACGGCCCCGCCTTCCGCCGGGCGGTGGAAAAGGAAACCGGCCTGAAGCTGCATGTCATCGACGGCGAGGAAGAGGCCCGGCTGTCCGCCCAGGGCGTTCTCTTGGGCTGGCCCGAGGCGAGCGGCCTGGTCTGCGACATCGGCGGCAACTCGATGGAGCTGGCCGAGGTCAAGGGCGGCAAGGTCGGCCGCCGCATCACCACGCCCCTGGGTCCGTTCCGGCTGCAACAGGTCAAGGGCGGCGCCTCGGGGCTGCGCGACCATATCCGCAAGACCGTCGAGGGCGCCGTCGCCAGGCTGGGCCGCGGGCACGAGACGATCTATCTGGTCGGCGGCTCGTGGCGGGCCATCGCGCGGCTGGACATGGAGCGGGTGAACTACCCGATGACCGTGCTGCACGAATACCGCATGACGCCCGATGCGGTCGAGGACACGGTGAAATGGATCGGCGGCAAGTCGGTGCCCGAGATGCGGGCGATGACCGGCATCTCGCAAAGCCGGATGGAACTGGTGCCGCTGGCCAGCCTGGTGCTGCGCCAGCTGGTGCAGAGCCTGGAGCCCAAGTCGCTGGCGGTGTCCTCCTATGGGATCCGTGAGGGGCTGCTTTACGAGCAGATGCCCGAGGGGCTGCGCTCGCGCGATCCGCTGATCGAGGCGGCGCGTTTCTCGGAACGGCAGATGGCGCGGATGCCGGGCTTCGGCAAGAAGCTGTATCACTTTCTCGAACCGCTTTTCGCCGACGTCCCGCCCGAGCGCGACCGGCTGATCCGCGCCGCCTGCCTCTTGCACGACACCACCTGGCGCACCCATCCCGACTATCGCGCCGATGCCTGTTTCGACAATGTGACGCGGGCCAATATGGCGGCGCTGTCGCATCCCGAGCGGGTGTTCCTGGGCCTGTCGCTGCTGCACCGCTACAAGAACAGCCGGGCGAATTCGCCGATGGCGCCGCTGTTTGCCTTGCTGAACGACAAGGAGATCCGCGACGCCGAGGTGCTGGGCAAGGCGATGCGCTTCGGCGCCATGTTCTCGGTCAAGGACCCGGCCGAGGCGGGCACGCTGAAGCTGATGCCCAAGAAGAAGCTCTTGGAGCTGAAGCTGACCCGCACCGGCCGCGCGCTGATGGGCGAGGTGACCGAGGCGCGGTTCCGGGCGCTGGCCCAGGCGCTGGAGGTCGAGCCGGCGGTGATCCAGAGCTGAATCGCGGGCCGCGGCCGAAAATCCTGTCCCAACCGACAGGTTTTCCGGCTGCGCCTTTCGTGGCAGATAGAGGCCACGGGGGACGGCGGTCCGGGTGTTGTTTACCAGGTGTCCGGTTAAAAGGATCGTCCTCCCCCGACGACCCCCTCGCGGGGGCGCGCGGGCTCAGGCGCCCCAGGTCCGCTCCAGCAGGTTCAGCCAGTTCTTCCAGGCAACCTTTTCAACCAGTTCGCGGCCATAGCCGTGCTCCAGCATGGCCTGGACCAGGTTCTGCAAGGCCGAGGCATCGGCCAGATCGGCCGGCATGTCTGCGCCGTCGAAATCCGAGCCCAGGGCCACGCCGTCCTCGCCCAGATGCGCCAACAGGTGGTCGAGATGGCGCAGCATGATCTCGAAGCCATGCATCGGGTCGCGGCGGCCTTCAGGATGCAGGAAGCCCACCGCGAAATTCAGCCCGACCAGGCCGCGGCTTTCCGCGATTACCTGAAGCTGGCGGTCGGTCAGGTTGCGCGAACTGGGCGCCACGACATGGGCGCAGGAATGGCTGGCGACCAGCGGCGCGTCCGACAGCCGGGCCACGTCGTCGAAACCCTTTTCGTTCAGGTGCGACAGGTCCAGCATGATGCGCAACTGGTTGCATTCCTTGACCAATTCCCGGCCGAGATCGGTCAGCCCCGGCCCGGTGTCGGGCGAGGACGGAAAGGCGAAGGGCACGCCATGGCCATAGGCCGTCGGCCGCGACCAGACCGGCCCCAGCGAGCGCAGCCCCATGGCGTGCCAGACATGCAGCGCATCGAGGTCGGGGATCGGCTCGGCGCCCTCGATATGCAGGATGGCGGCGATGCGGCCGGCGGCGATGCTGGCGCGCAGGTCGGCGGCGGTCAGGCCGATGTCCAGCGTGCCGCTGCGCGCCATGGCCATCAGCTGTCCGGCCTGGGCCAGCGCATGCGGCAGCGCCTGGTCCGACGGAATTTCCGGTGGAAGATCAAGGGCAAAGGGCGGGTTCTTCTTCAGCATCGCCGCCAGCGCATCGTCTGGGCCGGGCGGCGAGGGGGTCCAGATCGCGAAGAAGCCGCCCGCGAAGCCGCCGGCCTTCATGCGCGGCAGGTCCAGATGGCCGGTGCCGTCGCCCTGCAGCCACAGCCGCTCGCGCCCGGGACCGGCTGCGACCATGCGCTGAAGGAAGTCGTTGTGACCGTCGAAGACCGGAATCATGGCTGGTGTCCTTTCGCCTTGCGCGGCGCACCATGCGCCGGTTCCCCGCGCGCCGCAAGCCGGCCGGGCGCAACGCGCGTTGCGCGGTGCACAGGCCTCGGGGCCGGGCCACAGACCCCCAGCAATTGCTGGGATTTTTGCTGTGACCGCCGTGCAGCGGGCGTACACCGCGCGTACACCGGCCGTGCACCGGCGGCGCCGAACGATAGGGGCTTTTCCCGCCGCGGCTCTGCGCTAAGCTGGGGTCACGAGCCAGCGGCAAGGAGCCCCAGCCATGACCCGCATCGCGGACGGTTTCGACGGCCAGACCGTCATCTGCACCTTCGACGTCACCCCCGGCAGCGCCCATGATGTGCTGGACGCGCTGACCGCCGCCTATGCCGAGGTGATCAGCCGGCAGCCCGGCTATGTCTCGGGCGCCGTGCATCTGAACGACGCCCAGACCCGCATCGCCACCTATTCGCAATGGCGCGACCGCCGCGATTACCAGGCCATGCTGCGCAGCCCCGAGATGCGCGAGCGCAACCGCGCCATCCATGCCATGTGCCGGCATTTCGAGCCGGTGATGTACGAGGTGGTCGGCGTCTGGGACAGCTGAAGCGCGGGCGGTTTCTGCGGGTGCGAAAACCGCTCGCCTTGCGGCAGGATCCTGCCTAGTCTGGCCTTCAGACGCGCCCCGGGCAGCGGGGCCACAGCGGAGGGGGCGCATGGTAGGACGCATCATCACGATTGCCCAGCAGAAGGGCGGATCCGGCAAGACCACGGTCGCGGTCAACCTGGCGGTCTGCCTGCGCGGGCGGGGCCATTCCGTCGGCCTTCTGGACACCGATCCGCAGGGCAGCCTGGGACGCTGGTTCCTGGAACGGCTGGAACGCCTGGGCGAGGACGAGGCGCTGGAGTTCACCACCTCCTCGGCCTGGGGGGCGAGCTACGAATCCGACAAGCTGAAGAAGCGTTTCGACTATGTCATCATCGACACGCCGCCCAAGATCGACAGCGACCTGCGCCCGGCGCTGCGCGTGGCCGACCTGGTGCTGGTGCCGGTCGCGACCAGCCATGTCGACCTGTGGGCGACCGAGGGCGTGCTGGACTTGGCCCGGCGCGAGAAATGCGACACGCTGATCGTGCTGAATCGCACCCGGCCGGGCACGCGGCTGGCCGGCGAGGTCGCGGAAAAGGCCGAAGAGCTGGGCGCCGAGGTCGCGGCGGCCCAGATCGCCAACCGCGTCACCTATGCCGAGACGCTGGGCCAGGGCCTGGGTGCCAGCGACAGCGGCCGCAACCCGGTGGCGCGCAGCGAGATCGACGCGCTGACCGACGAGGTGCTGGCCCGGTTGCCCTGAAGCGGCGGTCTTTGGCCGATGCGGAGCGCGGGCAGGGGCGCGGCGGAACCTTTCCGGAGCGACGGGGTTGCGCTGCGATTGTCCGCGTCAAGGAGACCTTCCATGAAGCCGATCCTGCCTGTAGCGATGCTCATCCCCCTGCTGGCGGCGGGCTGCGTGCCCGAGCCGGCGCCCGAACCCATGCCGCCGGCCGAGGACAGCTGCGGCGCCGCCCGTTATCTGGGGCTGGTCGGGCAAAGCGGCGTGACCATCTCGATCCCCGCCGACCAGGCCTATCGCAGCTACAAGACCGGCGATCCCGTCACCATGGACTTTAACCCGAACCGGCTGAATTTCGAACATGACAAGACGGGTAAACTTGTTCGCGTAAGCTGCGGCTAACGCTTGCGTTTTGACCGCTTGTTGCCGCCGCGCTGACCGGCGCGGCCCGCCGTCGAGCGCCCCGAGGCCTTGACGGCCTCGTCGGCGGCTTCCTCGATGGCGGATTGGCGGGCCAGCGGATCGTCGGCCACGGCCAGCTCGACCGCCTCCAGCCGCTTGACCTCGTCGCGCAGCCGCGCGGCTTCCTCGAATTCCAGGTTCTCGGCCGCCTTGCGCATCTGGGCGCGCAGCGCGTCAAGATGGGCGGCCAGGTTGGCGCCTACCATCGGCTTGTCGATCCTGGTGGTGATGCGCGACTGATCGGTGTCGCCCTGCCAGAGCCCGGCCAGCACGTCCTCGACGTTCTTGCGCACGGTCTGCGGCGTGATGCCGTGTTCCAGGTTATAGGCCATCTGCTTCTGCCGGCGCCGCTCGGTTTCCGCCATGGCGCGCTCCATGCTGCCGGTGATGCGGTCGGCATACATGATGACGCGGCCGTCGGCATTGCGGGCGGCGCGGCCGATGGTCTGGATCAGCGAGGTTTCGGAACGCAGGAAGCCCTCTTTATCCGCGTCCAGGATGGCGACCAGGCCGCATTCAGGAATATCAAGACCTTCGCGCAACAAGTTGATGCCGACCAGCACGTCGAAAGCGCCCAGCCGCAGGTCGCGCAGGATCTCGATGCGCTCGATCGTGTCGATGTCGCTGTGCATGTAGCGCACGCGGATGCCCTGTTCGTGCAGGTATTCGGTCAGGTCCTCGGCCATGCGCTTGGTCAGCGTGGTGACCAGCGTGCGCATGCCGGCGGCCGAGACCTTGCGCACCTCGTCCAGAAGGTCGTCGACCTGCATCTCGACCGGGCGGATCTCGATCTGCGGGTCGATCAGGCCGGTTGGGCGAATGACCTGCTCGGTAAAGACGCCGCCGGTCTGGTCCATTTCCCATTGCGCGGGCGTGGCGCTGACAAAGACCGACTGCGGGCGCATGGCGTCCCATTCCTCGAACTTCAGCGGGCGGTTGTCCATGCAGCTGGGCAGGCGGAAGCCGTGCTCGGCCAGGGTGAACTTGCGCCGGAAGTCGCCGCGATACATGCCGCCGATCTGCGGCACCGAGACGTGGGATTCGTCAGCGAAGACGATGGCGTTGTCGGGGATGAACTCGAACAGCGTCGGCGGCGGCTCGCCGGGCGCGCGGCCGGTCAGATAGCGGGAATAGTTCTCGATGCCGTTGCAAACGCCTGTCGCTTCAAGCATTTCCAGGTCAAAGTTCGTGCGTTGCTCGAGCCGTTGCGCCTCCAGCAGCTTGCCTTCGTCGGTCAGTTGCTTCAGCCGGCCCTGAAGCTCGGCCTTGATCCCCTTGATCGCCTGCTGCAGGGTCGGGCGCGGGGTGACGTAGTGGCTGTTGGCATAGATGCGGATCTGCTTGAAGCTGTCGGTCCTGGCCCCGGTCAGCGGGTCGAATTCGGTGATCGCCTCCAATTCGTTGCCGAAGAAGTCGAAGCGCCAGGCGCGGTCTTCCAGGTGGGCGGGCCAGACCTCGACCACGTCGCCGCGCACGCGGAAGCCGCCGCGCTGGAAGGCGGCGTCGAGGCGGCGGTATTGCTGGGCGACCAGCTCGTTGATGAAGCCGCGCTGTTCGTACATCTGGCCGACGACCATGTCCTGGGTCATCGCCGAATAGGTCTCGACCGAGCCGATGCCGTAGATGCAGCTGACCGAGGCGACGATGATGACATCGTCACGCTCCAACAGCGCCCGCGTCGCCGAGTGGCGCATGCGGTCGATGGCCTCGTTGATCTGCGATTCCTTCTCGATATAGGTGTCCGAGCGCGGCACATAGGCCTCGGGCTGGTAATAGTCATAGTAGCTGACGAAGTACTCGACGGCATTGTCGGGAAAGAAGCCCTTGAATTCGCCGTATAATTGCGCGGCAAGGGTCTTGTTCGGCGCCAGGATGATGGCGGGGCGCTGGGTTTCCTCGATCACCTTGGCCATGGTGAAGGTCTTGCCGGTGCCGGTGGCGCCCAGCAGCACCTGGTCGCGTTCGCCCGCGCGCACGCCCTGGGCCAGCTCGGCGATGGCGGTGGGCTGGTCGCCGGCCGGCAGGAACTCGGACTGCATGACGAAGCGCCTGCCGCCCTCGAGCTTGGGGCGGGTGACCTCGGCGAAGCGCGCGACGGGAGCATTGGTGTTGTTGTGGCCCATGGTTTTCCCTTTGTTCCGGGTGTGAATCTGGCATCTCGGCGCGCGGATGCAAGGGGCAAGCGGCGTCTTGCACAGCCATCTTGAACAGCGGGCCGGCTTGGGGGATAAGGCCATGAGCAAGAACAGAGGGTTCCCGTCCATGCGAGTCCGCATCTACAAGCCTGCCCGCAACGCCATGCAGTCGGGCGTCGCCCGCACCCGCGAATGGGTGCTGGTCTTTCCGGCGGCGGATGCGCGCGAGATCGACCCGCTGATGGGCTGGACCAGCAGCGACGACACGCAAAGCCAGGTGAAGCTGCGCTTCGAGACCCGCAAGCAGGCCGAGGACTATGCCCGCGAGAACGGCCTCGACTATATCGTGGTCGAGCCGCATGGCCGCGCCGCGAATATCCGCCCCCGCGGCTATGGCGAGAACTTCGCCACCGACCGCCGCGCGCCCTGGACGCATTGAGGCTGTAAATCGGGCGAAAGTTAGGTCATGTTGACAAAACGGGATTCCACTGGC
>NZ_SOKV02000033.1:0-35974 GCF_004407025.1 Paracoccus sp. DMF | reverse complement strand
AAAGGCCGGCAGCTGGTCCAGCGCCTTGCCCTGAGCCTGCCGCTCCATGGCGCGGATCGAGAAATGCATTCAAAGGCTGGAGGTTCGAGCCGCCGAGACACCGGGAGCCATACCGGCGATGCGCCGATGCTGCCCGACCTTCTCAGCCAGATACCTGAGGGCCAGGAGATCGGCAGCGTCACGGCAGACGGCGCCTACGACACCCGCAACCATGAAGCGATCGCCGAGCGCGGCGCTCATGCCGTCATCCCGTTCCGCAAGAACGCGAAGCCGTGGAAGACCGTCACCGCCGGAGCCGTGGCCCGTAACGAGGCCCTGCGCGCTTCGAAATACCTTGGCCGCGCGCTCTGGCGGCGATGGAGCGGATATCACTGCCGAAGTCGCGTCGAAACGAAGATGCATTGCGTGAAACTGATGGGCCAGCGGCTCATGGGGACTTCGACCGTTGGATCGCGGAACTCCAGGTCCGGATCGCCAATGGCTTCACCGCGCTCGGCATAGCTGTCACAGAGGCCGTGGGTTAAGTCCGTCCGGGCAAAGGGGAACCTCAGCCATCAGCCGATTTGTGCAACAGAGCCCCAGTTGGCGCTCTCGACTTTTCCAGGGCAAGTCCAGCCGCCTCAAGCAGATCGATGGGCGGAAACCGGCGAACCGGCGGCCGGCGCGACAACGGCATTGCGGCCGGGCGAAATAACCAGATCAGGCGCATATAACCAGGATTCGCTGTGGCCGGCGGATGAGAGGATGCCTGCCAAGCATGGCAAGCCTGCACAGAGCCTGCGATTTGGAAGCAGGGCCACCATGCTGCTGCGGCTTCGATTCGGAGCGCCCTGCCAGCCATCCCGCAACTCTCGTCAGTCGGGGCGGCCGAAGGGCAGGCGATAGGACAGCGCCTCGGCCAGGTGCGGCTGGCGGATCGCCGGCGAATCGTCGAGGTCGGCGATGGTGCGGGCGCTGCGCAGGATGCGGTGGTAGCCGCGCGGGGTCAGCCCCAGCTTTTCGGCCGCGAGCGCAAGCAGCGACCGGCACTCGCTGTCGAGCGGCGCGATCTCCTCGAGCAGCCGGCCCGAGGCGTCGGCATTGACCCGCGCCCGCGGGTGGTCGGCAAAGCGCCTGGCCTGGATGCCGCGGGCCGCCGCCACCCGCTCGGCGACCGTGGCCGAGCTTTCGCCGGTCGCGGGCAGGCCCAGGTCGGCAATCGAAACCTGCGGCACCTCGAAGCGCAGGTCGAAGCGGTCCATCATCGGCCCCGAGATCCGCCCCAGGTAATCCGCCCTGCAGCGCGGCGCCTTGCTGCAGGTCTGGCCGGCATCGGCGATCTCGCCGCAGCGGCAGGGGTTCGCGGCGGCGACCAGCAGGAAGCGCGCCGGATAGCGGATATGGGCATTGGCGCGCGAGACATGGATCTCGCCGGTTTCGATCGGCTCGCGCAGGGCGTCGATGACTCGGCGCTCGAATTCCGGCAGTTCGTCGAGGAACAGCACGCCGTTATGGGCGATGCTGGCCTGGCCGGGCCGGGCGCCGCGCCCGCCGCCGACCATGGCCGCCATCGAGGCGGTGTGATGCGGCTGGCAGAAGGGCGCACTGCGCGAGATGCCGCCCTCGGCCAGCTGGCCGGCGACGGAATGGATGACCGAGGTCTCCAGCGCCTCTTGCGGGGTCAGCGGCGGCAGGATGCCGGGCAGCCGCGTCGCCAGCATCGACTTGCTGGCGCCGGGGGGGCCGACCATCAGCAGGTGGTGGCGGCCGGCGGCGGCGATCTCGATGGCGCGGCGCGCGCGTTCCTGGCCTATGACCTCGGACAGATCGGCGGCGCGCGCGGTCTCGGCCAGTTCGCCCGGCTGGGCGCGGGGCAGGGGTGCGCGGTCGGTCAGGTGGTCCACCGCCTCGCGCAGCGTGCGCGGCGCAAGCACGGGGACGGCGGCGACCCAGGCCGCCTCGGGGCCGCAGGCGCGCGGCACGATCAGCGCCCGGCCATCCTCGGTCGCGGCCATGGCGGCGGGCAGGGCGCCCGTCACCGGCGAAAGCCGGCCGTCCAGCGCCAGCTCGCCCAGCGAGACCACGCGCTCCAGCGCCTCGGCCGGAAGCACCTCCAGCGCGGCCAGCACCGCGAGCGCAATGGGCAGGTCGAAATGCGAGCCCTCTTTCGGCAGGTCGGCCGGCGACAGGTTCACCGTCACCCGTCGCGACGGCATGGCGATCGACAGCGCGCCGAAGGCGGCCTTGACCCGCTCGCGCGCCTCGCTGACCGACTTGTCGGGCAGGCCGACGATGCCGAAGCCCGGCAGCCCGGCTGAGACCGAACATTGCACCTCGACCAGCCGCGCCTCGACCCCGTCGAAGGCCACGGTATAGGCAATCGCCACCATCTTCGTCCCCACGTCACCCCGGCCCGGCTTAACCCGGCAGGGCTTAAAGATTGGTTAACGGGCGCGGCTCGCTTGTTCCGGCCCCCGCTTCGGCCTATGTCCTTGCCAAGCGTCACGGCAAAGGAAGCGACCATGCAGGGCAGCCGCATATTGCTGATCGTCGGCGGGGGAATCGCCGCCTTCAAGATCCCCGAGCTGATCCGCATGATCCGGCGCGAGGGCGGCGCGGTGGTGCCGGTGCTGACCGCAGCGGGGGCTGAGTTCGTGACGCCGCTGACGCTGTCGTCGCTGGCGGAATCGCCGTGCCATACCGCGCTTTTCGACCTGACCCGCGAATCCGAGATGGGCCATATCCAGCTGTCGCGCGCCGCCGACCTGGTCGTGGTGGCGCCGGCCACGGCGGACCTGCTGGCGAAAATGGCAGCGGGGCTGGCGGGCGACCTGGCCTCGACCTTGCTCTTGGCGACCGACAAGCCGGTGCTGGTGGCGCCGGCGATGAACGTGCGCATGTGGCAGCACCCCGCGACGCAGCGCAACCTCGACACGCTGGAGAACGACGGCATCCGCTTCGTCGGCCCGGACGAGGGCGACATGGCCTGCGGCGAATACGGCCCCGGCCGCATGGCCGAGCCCGAGGCGATCCTTTCGGCGATCCGCAGCGCGCTTGGCCACGACAAGCCGCTGCGCCTGCCGCCCGAGGCGGTGGTATCGCTGCCGCAGCGGGTGCTGACCGGGCGGCATGTCATCGTCACCTCGGGCCCGACGCATGAGCCGATCGACCCGGTGCGCTATATCGCCAACCGGTCCAGCGGCGCGCAGGGCACGGCCATCGCGGCCGCGCTGCGCGACCTGGGCGCGCGGGTGAGCTTCGTCACCGGCCCGGCCGAGGTGCCGCCGCCGGAGGGCGTCGAGGTGATCGCCGTCGAGACCGCGCGCCAGATGCGCGACGCGGTCGAGGATGCGCTGCCCGCCGATGCCGCCGTCATGGCCGCCGCCGTGGCCGACTGGCATGTCGCCAATGCCCGCAACGGCAAGATCAAGAAGGACGGCTCGGGCCAGCTGCCCGAGCTGCATTTCGCCGAGAACCCGGATATCCTGGCCTGGATCAGCCAGTTGCGGCAGGGCCGGCCCGAACTGGTCGTGGGCTTTGCGGCCGAGACCGACGATGTGCTGGCCAATGCCACCGCCAAGCTGATGCGCAAGGGTTGCGACTGGATCGTGGCGAATGACGTGAGCCCCTCGACCGGCATCATGGGCGGGGCCGAGAATGCGGTGACGCTGATCTCGGCCGCCGGGACGGAAAGCTGGCCGCGGCTTGGCAAGGACGAGGTGGCGCGCCGGCTGGCGGCGCGGCTGGCTGATGCCTTGAGCCATGCGGGCGACACCTTGCCGGGGGATCGGGCATGAACAGGGTCTATCTGGACTGGAACGCCACCGCGCCGCTGCGCCCCGAGGCGCGCGCGGCGATGCTGGAGGCGAGCGAGATCGTCGGCAACCCGTCCTCGGTCCATGCCGAGGGGCGGGCGGCGAAATCGGCGCTGGAGCGCGCGCGCGAGGAGATCGCCACGGCGCTGGGGGCCGAGGGCGCGGATGTCATCTTCACCTCGGGCGCGACGGAAAGCGCGGCGCTGATCCTGGGCGGGCGCGACCTGGCCTGCGCCGGGGTCGAGCATGCCGCCGTGCTGGCCTGGTGCCGCGACGTCCTGCAGGTCGATGCGGCGGGCAGCGTGGCGGTGCCCGACCCGGCCGGGGCGACGCTGCAACTCGCCAATGCCGAGACCGGGGTGATCCAGGACCTGCCCGAGGGGCTGGCGGTCAGCGACATGACCCAGGCCTTCGGGAAAGTTCCCTTTGCCTTCAACTGGCTGGGCGTGCAGGCGGGCTTCGTCTCGGCCCACAAGCTGGGCGGTCCGCGCGGCATCGGCGCCCTAGTCGTCCGGCGCGGCACCGACATCGAGGCGCGCATCAAGGGCGGCGGGCAAGAGCAGGGCCGCCGCGCCGGGACCGAGAACCTGATCGGCATTCTGGGCTTTGCCGCGGCCGCAAAGGCGGCGCAGAATGATCTGGATCAAGGAATCGGTGAAAAAATGGGTGAAATCCGCGATTCACTGATGGGTGCTCTGGAATCCCGGACAGAAATGGTTACATTTCCGGGGCGCGAATCCCGCCGCCTGCCGAATACATTGTCGATCCTGACGCCGGGATGGCGCGGAGAGACGCAGGTGATGCAGATGGACCTCGCCGGATTTGCCGTTTCGGCAGGCTCGGCCTGTTCCTCGGGCAAGGTCCGGCCAAGCTCCGTCCTGACGGCCATGGGGATCGCGCCGGAATGGGCGGGCGATGCGATCCGCGTCTCGATCGGTCCGACGACGGACCCTCGGGACGTTCAGCGTTTCGCGGATGCCTGGCTGGCGGCGCATGACCGCTGGCGGCAAAGGAATGATCAGCGGGAAACCGTGGGAAGGGTGTGAGATGTCTGTTGAGACCGGCGAGGCCATCGAAGTCCGCGAGGGCGTAGACCGCGAGACCGTCGAGACCGTCCAGAACATGGGGTCTTACAAATACGGCTGGGATACCGAGATCGAGATGGACTATGCCCCCAAGGGCATCAACGAGGACATCGTCCGGCTGATCTCGGAAAAGAACGCCGAGCCGGAGTGGATGCTGGAATGGCGCCTGGCCGCCTTCCGCCGCTGGCAGACCATGGTCGAGCCGAAATGGGCGATGCTGAACTATCCGGTAATCGACTACCAGGACCAGTATTACTATGCCCGGCCGAAAAGCATGGCGGTAAAGCCGAAGTCGCTGGACGAGGTCGATCCGAAGCTGCTGGCGACCTATGAAAAGCTGGGCATCCCGCTGAAGGAACAGATGATCCTGGCCGGGATCGAGGGCGCCGAGGGCGCGCCGGCCGAAGGGCGCAAGGTCGCGGTCGACGCGGTCTTCGACAGCGTCAGCGTCGGCACCACCTTCAAGGACGAACTGGCCAAGGCCGGCGTCATCTTCTGCTCGATCAGCGAGGCGATCCGCGAGCATCCCGAGCTGGTGAAGAAATACCTCGGCTCGGTCGTGCCGCAGTCGGACAATTTCTTCGCCACGCTGAACTCGGCGGTCTTCTCGGACGGCAGCTTCGTCTATGTGCCGCCGGGCACGCGCTGCCCGATGGAGCTTTCGACCTATTTCCGCATCAACGCCGAAAACACCGGCCAGTTCGAGCGCACGCTGATCATCGCCGACAAGGGCGCCTATGTCAGCTACCTGGAAGGCTGCACCGCGCCCAAGCGCGACGTGGCGCAGCTGCATGCGGCGGTTGTGGAAATCGTCATCCTCGAGGATGCCGAGGTGAAATATTCCACCGTGCAGAACTGGTTCCCCGGCGACGAGGAAGGCAAGGGCGGCATCTACAACTTCGTCACCAAGCGCGCCGATTGCCGCGAGGCCCGCGCCAAGGTGATGTGGACGCAGGTGGAGACCGGCAGCGCGATCACCTGGAAATACCCCTCCTGCATCCTGCGCGGCGAGGAAAGCCAGGGCGAGTTCTATTCCATCGCCATCGCCAACAACATGCAGCAGGCGGATACCGGCACCAAGATGATCCATCTTGGCAAGAACACCCGCTCGCGCATTGTTTCCAAAGGGATTTCCGCCGGAAAGGCGCAGAATACCTATCGCGGCCTGGTGTCGATGCACCCGCGCGCGACCAACAGCCGCAACTATACGCAATGCGACAGCCTGCTGATCGGCGATCAATGCGGCGCCCATACTGTGCCCTATATCGAGGTGAAGAATACCTCGTCCCGGGTGGAGCATGAGGCGACGACCTCGAAAGTGGATGACGACCAGCTGTTCTATTGCCGCGCCCGCGGCATCGACGAGGAGGCCGCCGTGGCGCTGGTGGTGAACGGCTTCTGCCGCGAGGTCTTGCAGGCGCTGCCGATGGAATTCGCCATGGAGGCGCAGTCGCTGGTAGCGATCAGCCTCGAAGGCTCGGTTGGATGACCGGCCGCTGCCGCGACATGAACACAAGGGCGCCCGCCGCGCGCGCCGCCACGACCGTTTGAGGGAATAAAAATGCTGGAAATCAAGAACCTGCACGTCAAACTTGAAGACGAGGACAAGCAGATCCTGAACGGCGTCGACCTGACCGTGCCGGCGGGCGAGGTCCATGCGATCATGGGCCCGAACGGTTCGGGCAAGTCGACCCTGTCCTATGTGCTGTCGGGCCGCGACGGCTATCAGGTGACCGAAGGCGAGGCGAGCCTGGACGGCCACGACCTCTTGGACATGGAGCCCGAGGAGCGCGCGAGCGCCGGCCTGTTCCTGGCCTTCCAGTATCCGGTCGAGATCCCCGGCGTCGGCAACCTGACCTTCCTGCGCACGGCGCTGAACGCGCAGCGCAAGGCGCGCGGCGAGGAAGAGCTCAGCTCGGCCGAGTTCCTGAAGCTGGTGCGCGAAAAGGCCAAGACGCTGAAGATCGACGGCGAGATGCTGAAGCGCCCGGTGAACGTCGGCTTCTCGGGCGGCGAAAAGAAGCGCAACGAGATCCTGCAGATGGCCATGCTGGAGCCGCGCATGTGCATCCTGGACGAGACCGATTCGGGACTGGACGTGGACGCCATGCGGCTGGTCGCCGATGGCGTGAACGCGCTGCGCTCGCCCGAGCGCAGCTTCCTGGTCATCACCCATTACCAGCGCCTGCTGGACCATATCAAACCGGACGTGGTCCACATCATGTCGGCCGGCCGCATCGTCAAGACCGGCGGTCCGGAGCTGGCGCTGGAGGTCGAGCAGAACGGCTATGGCGACCTGCTGGCGGAGGTCGGCTGATGGCGGACACGGCTGTTCTGTCGGCCCAGACCCCGGCGGTCGAGGGCAAGGCGCGGCCCGGCGCCTCGGCGCTGTCGGCCCGGCTTGAGGCGCTGGACCTGCCGCAGGGCGGGTTCACCGCAGCCGCGCGCCGCGATGCGGCCGAGCGGCTCGCGTCCATGGGCCTGCCCGGCGCCCGCGACGAATACTGGCGCTATACCGACCCCGCGCCCTTCAACGCCCCGCGCTCTGAGGCGCTGGCGGTGCCGGCGCGCGATGCCTCGCTGTTCAGCGACATCGACCGGCTGACGCTGGTTTTCGTCGACGGCGTCTTCGATGCCGCCGCCTCGGACGATCTGTCGGCCGAGGGCTTGCAGATCGAAAGCCTGGCCGCCGCCGATACGGGTGCCGACCATTGGGCGGCCGGGCTCTACGGCACGCTGGAAGCCGCCGGCCAGGTCCCGGTCAAGCGGCCCTTCGCGGTGCTGAACACGCTCGCCGCCCGCGACGGGCTGTTGATCCGCGTCACCGGCCCGGTCTCGCGCCCGCTGCATGTGCTTTACCGCCGCCAGGACGCGGCGGCGGATGTGGTGCTGCACCATGTCGTCAAGCTCGAACCCGGCGCCGAGCTGACGCTGCTGGAAACCGGCGGCATCGGCGCCCGTTCGAACACCATGCTCGAGGTGGACCTGGCCGCGGGCGCGCGCTTCCACCACATCTCCAGCAAGCGGGCCGATGACGCCAAGCTGGGCATCGGCCATATCTTCGCCCGCGTGGGCGAGGGCGCGCTGTTCAAGTCCTTCGCGCTGTCGGTCAACGGCCGGATGATGCGCAACGAGGGCGTGATCGAGATCGCCGGCGACGATGCCGTGGCCCATATCGCCGCCGCCGTTCTGGGCGATGGCGACGAGGGTGCCTTCCATCACGACGATACCGTCTTCATCACCCATGCCGCCGAGCGCTGCGAAAGCCGCCAGGTGTTCAAGAAGGTGCTGAAGAACGGCGCGCATGGCATCTTCCAGGGCAAGATCCTGGTCAAGCCCGGCGCGCAGAAGACCGACGGCTACCAGATCAGCCAGGGACTTCTGCTGGACGAGGGCAGCCAGTTCCTTGCCAAGCCCGAGCTGGAAATCTATGCCGACGACGTGAAATGCTCGCATGGCTCGACCACCGGCGCGCTGGACGAGACGGCGATGTTCTACCTGCGCTCGCGCGGCGTGCCCAGGGAACAGGCCATCGTGCTGCTGGTCCTGTCCTTCCTGGCCGATGCGCTGGCCGAGATCGAGAACGACGAGCTGCGCGACGCCATCCTGGTCCGGCTGGACGAATGGCTGACCAGCCGCGCCAAGGGCTGACGGCCAAGGTGGCGTCGGCCGGGATCGTCCCCAGGATCATGCAAAGCTGGTGGGCGCCCGGCCGGGTCGTCGCCGGCCTGCGCGGCCTGCCCGAGCGCGGGCTGATCGCCGTGCTGATGGCGGCGATGCTGGTGTTCCTGATCGCCCAGGCGCCCGGGCACCAGCGGGCGGCGCAGCTGGACCCCTCGGTGCCGTTCGACGCGCGCATGGGGGGCGCGCTGCTGGCGGTGATGTTCATGATGCCGCTGCTGGCCTATGCCGTGGCGGCGCTGGTCTCGGCGCTGTCGCGTCTGGCGGGGCGGCCGGTCGCGCCCGGCGATTCCCGGCTGGCGCTGTTCTGGGCGCTGCTCGCGGTGGCGCCGGCCATGCTGCTGGCCGGCCTGACCGAGGGGTTGGTCGGCCCCGGCGCGGCGCTGAGCCTGACCCGGGGGCTGGCGGGCCTGGGCTTTCTGGTGATATGGGGCGCGGGACTGCGCGCATTGGCGGGGAACGGATGACTTCGGGCGATCTTGGCGATCTGGTGGTGCTGACCCTGCGCAGGCCCGAGGCGGCGCTGCAGGTTCTGCGCCGGCTGGCACTGCCGATGTCGGCGCGCTGGACGCTGCTTCTGCTGGCGGTGACGCTGTCCACGCTGCTCGCCTGCCTGTCGCTCATGCTGTTCCCGGTCGAGTTCGACAATGCGCTGTCGCGCCTGCTGTCGCATCCGCTGACGCTGGCCGGGGTGCAGTTCGGCGCCATGGTCGTCTCGGCGCTGATGATGGCACAGGTCGGCCGCTGGTTCGGCGGCCAGGGCGATTTCGCCGACGCGCTGCTGGTCGTGGCCTGGGTCGAACTGCTGCTGGTCGGGCTGCAGGCGGTGCAACTGGTGATGACGCTGCTGTTCCCGGCCACGGCGGCGCTGCTTTCGATCCTAGCCTTCGGGCTGTTCCTCTATCTTGCCGTGACCATGACCAAGGCGCTGCACGGCTTCACCAGCACCGCCAAGGTGGTGGTGGGCCTGGTCGGCAGCCTGTTCGTCCTGGGCTTCGTGCTGTCGCTTTTCGCGGCGGCCTTCGGCATCGTCCCCGAGGTGACTCCATGAGCTTCGACATCGACACGGTCCGGGCCGATTTCCCGATCCTGTCCACGCAGGTGAACGGCCGCCCGCTGGTCTATCTGGACAATGGCGCCAGCGCGCAGAAGCCGCGCCAGGTGATCGACGCCATCACCCGCGCCTACGAGGGCGAATATGCCAATGTCCACCGGGGCCTGCATTATCTCTCGAACCTCGCGACCGAGAATTACGAGCGGGTGCGCAGCATCATCGCCCGCTTCCTGCACGCGCCGCATGAGAACGAGGTGATCTTCACCTCGGGCGCGACCGAGGGCATCAACCTGGTCTCCTATGGCTGGGCCGCGCCGCACTTGCAGGCCGGCGACGAGATCCTGCTGTCGGTGCTGGAGCATCACGCCAATATCGTGCCCTGGCATTTCCTGCGCGAGCGCCAGGGCGTGCAGCTGAAATGGGTCGAGCCCGAGCCCGACGGCAGCCTGCCGGCCGAGAAGGTGCTGGCCGCCATCGGCCCGCGCACCAGGCTGATCGCCGTCACCCATATGTCGAACGTGACCGGCACCGTGGTCGATGTCGGCGCCATCGCGCGCGGAACCTCGGTGCCGGTGCTGGCCGACGGCAGCCAGGCCGCGGTGCATATGCCGGTGGACCTGGGCGCGCTCGGCGTCGATTTCTACTGCATCACCGGGCACAAGCTCTATGGCCCCTCGGGCTCGGGCGCGATCTGGATCCGCCGCGAGCGCCAGGCCGAGATGCGGCCTTTCATGGGTGGCGGCGACATGATCCGCACCGTGACCCGCGACACCGTCGACTATGCCGACCCGCCCCTGCGCTTCGAGGCCGGCACCCCCGGCATCGTCAACCAGATCGGGTTGGGCGCGGCGCTGGAATATCTGATGGGCCTCGGGATGGAGAACATCGCCGCGCATGAACGCGGCTTGCGCGACTATGCCCGCGAGCGGCTGCGCAGCCTGAACTGGCTGGCCATGCAGGGCGATGCGCCGGACAAGGGCGCGATCTTTTCGCTGACCATGCAGGGCGCGCATGCGCATGACATCTCGACCATCCTCGACAAGCGCGGCATCGCCGTCCGGGCCGGGACGCATTGCGCCATGCCGCTTCTGGACTTCTTCGGCGTCACGGCCACGGCGCGGGCGAGCTTTGCCATGTACAACACCCGGGCCGAGGTCGATGCGCTAGTCGACGGTTTGGGCTTCTGTCACGAGCTTTTCGCCTGAACCCCATTGCAGAGCCGCGCGTTTGCGGCTAATCAACACGGGCTCGCGGTCCCATAGCTCAGCTGGATAGAGCGCTACCCTCCGAAGGTAGAGGCCACACGTTCGAATCGTGTTGGGACCGCCATTTTCCCCATAAGTCGCTGAAATCCGGGTATCCTGCGTCGCCTTGCCGTGGCGCAGGGCAAAGGCTGGCAAGCCCCGCTCACGGCAGGAGCGGGGCTTGATCTGGCCGCCGATCTCAGGGAGGAACGATCCGCGGCCCCTGGGTGACTGATGCATGATCCGTCTCCGCTGGCTCATCTGGGCACGGCGCGGGCAAAGCGGAATGGGTGGGATTACCTATGACGCAGCGTCAACGGCGCGAATTCTTATCCACGGCTGCAATCGGCGCATGAAAAACCCGGCCATCGCGGGGCGGCGGCCGGGTTCATCGGGTCGGAAAGGCTTAGGCCAGTTCCAGGTTCAGAGCCTTTTCGAAGGCGCCGCGATACAGCTGCGACAGTTCCGCCAGCGGGGCGCTGTCGCCGCCCAGCGTCACCAGATCGCCACCGAAGCGACCGACGCGGGCCAGGGTCACGCCCGCAGTCTGCGCGGCTTCGGCCAGCTTGGCGGCATTCCCGGCGGTGCAGGCGACCAGGTAGCGGGCCTGATCCTCGCCGAAGAGTTGGTCGATCTCGGCGGCATCCAGCGTCACGCCCAGCCCGGCGGCTTCGGCCAGTTCAAAGGCCGCCAGCGCCAGCCCGCCATCCGACAGGTCGGTCACGGCACTGAACAGCTTGCCGTTGGCGCGGATGAATTCGCCATGCTTGCGCTCGGCCGCCAGATCGACGGGCGGGGCGTCGCCAGCCTCGATGCCGAAGGCCTCGGCCGCCAGTGCCGACTGGCCCAAGTGGCCGGCCGTCTCGCCCAGGACCAGCGCCACGTCGCCCTCGGCGGGCAGGCCGGCGATCAGATCGTCCAGATTGGCGATCAGCCCGACGCCGCCGATGGTCGGGGTCGGCAGGATGCCCTTGCCGTCGGTTTCGTTGTAAAGCGAGACGTTGCCCGAAACGATGGGGAAATCCAGCGCCGCGCAGGCCTCGCCAATGCCCTTGATGGCGCCGACGAGCTGGCCCATGATCTCGGGCTTCTCGGGATTGCCGAAATTCAGGTTGTCGGTCGTGGCCAGGGGCAGGGCGCCCGCGGCACAGAGGTTGCGATAGGCTTCGGCCACCGCCTGCTTGCCGCCCTCATAGGGGTTCGCCTTGACATAGCGCGGCGTCACGTCGCTGGTGAAGGCCAGCGCCTTGCCGCTGCCATGCACCCGCACCACCCCGGCGCCCAGCCCCGGGCGGCGCACGGTGTCGGCGCCGACCTGGGTGTCGTATTGCTCCCAGACCCAGGCCTTGTGGGCATGGCTGGGCGAGCCGATCAGCGCCCGCAGCGCCGCGATGGGCCGGATCGCCGGCAGTGCAGGCATCGGCGCCGCCGCCGGGGTCGGCACCCAGGGGCGGTCGTATTCCGGCGCGCTGGACGACAGCTTCGACAGCGGCAGGTCGGCCTTGACCTCGTTGCCGTGGATGATCAGGAAGCGGTCCTCGGCGATGGTCTCGCCGACGATGGCGAAGTCCAGGTCCCATTTCTCGAAGATCGCCCGCGCCTCGGCCTCCTTTTCGGGCTTCAGCACCATGAGCATGCGCTCCTGGCTCTCGGACAGCATCATCTCGTAAGCCGTCATGGCGGTTTCGCGCTGCGGCACGGCGTCCAGCACCAGCTTGATGCCCAAGCCCCCCTTGTCGCCCATCTCGACCGCCGAGCAGGTCAGCCCGGCCGCGCCCATGTCCTGGATCGAGATCACGCTGTCGGTCTGCATCAGCTCCAGGCAGGCCTCCAGCAGGCATTTCTCGGTAAAGGGGTCGCCGACCTGCACCGTGGGGCGCTTTTCCTCGATGGTGTCGTCGAACTCGGCCGAGGCCATGGTGGCGCCGCCGACGCCGTCGCGCCCGGTCTTGGCACCCAGATAGACCACCGGCATGCCGACGCCCGAGGCGGCCGAATAGAAGATCTTGTCGGCATCGGCGAGGCCGGCCGCAAAGGCGTTGACCAGGCAATTGCCGTCGTAAGAGGCATGGAACCGCACCTCGCCGCCCACGTTCGGCACGCCGAAGGCATTGCCATAGGCGCCGATGCCCTCGACCACGCCCTTGACCAGATGCGCGGTCTTGGGGTGCTCGGGCCGGCCGAAGCTCAGCGAATCCATGGCGGCGATGGGCCGGGCGCCCATGGTGAAGACGTCGCGCAGGATGCCGCCGACGCCGGTCGCGGCGCCCTGGTGCGGCTCGATATAGCTCGGATGGTTGTGGCTCTCCATCTTGAAGACCACGGCCTGGCCGTCGCCGATGTCCACCACGCCAGCGTTCTCGCCCGGGCCGCAGATCACCTGCGGGCCGGTGGTGGGCAGGGTGCGCAGCCACTTCTTCGAGGATTTGTAGGAGCAGTGCTCGTTCCACATCGCCGAGAAGATGCCAAGCTCGGTGAACGTCGGCTCGCGGCCGATGATCTCCAGGATGCGCTGGTATTCATCGGGCTTGAGGCCATGCGCGGCGATCAATTCCTGGGTGATCTGCGGTTCTAGCATGCTGGCGCCCCCTTTGCCCGGTTTTCCCGGCCTTTTAAGCGGCGCGCGCCCATTAGGAAAGGCCCTGCGCGCAGCCGATACGACGAAGAAACGCCCGGGCTTTCTCTGTTTTCCAAATACCCCGCCGACCGCGACGCGCGCGCGATGCCCAGCCTGTGGGGAAGGGCAAAAAAAAGCCGGGCATGAAGCCCGGCTCAAGTCCAACAGGGAGGTTGAAGGTGATGAGAGTTTCCTCATGATCACCGCCTTCGAGAGTGGAAATATGTGCAGAGTGCGAACGGTTCAAGGCGCAAATGCCGGTGGCCGCACATGGCCGATATGCATTCTGCGAATATCTCGGGCAGGGCGCTTGCCGCACCGCCCGTCCGGCGGTCACTTGTCGGACGGATGCACCGCCTCTTCCTCGCTCTGCTGCTTGCGGATGGCCTGGATCTCCTCCAGCACGAAGTCGCGGAAGGCGGTGACGCGGCGCGAGGTGCGCAACTCCTCGGGGAAGGCCAGGAAGACCGGCACCTCGCCGGATTCGATCGCCGGCAAGACCCTGACCAGGTTTGGGAAATCTGCGGACAGATAGTCCGGCAGCACGCCGATGCCGACATGGTTCAGCACGCCCTGCAACACGCCGAAGTAATTGTTCACCATCAGCGTTGAGGTCATGTTCAGCCCCAACAACATCTGCGACAGCACCGCGCCCGAGCTGACCTGCGGCGTCTGCGGGTTCTGGCAGATCAGCCGGTGCGGGACCAGATCCTCCATGGTCTGCGGCACGCCGGCCTTGGCCAGGTATTCCCGTGTGGCATAAAGCCGCATGCGGATGTTCAGCAGCCGGCGCCGGATCAGATCCTGCTGGTTCGGCTCCTTCATGCGGATCGCCACGTCGGCCTCGCGCATGGGCAGGTCCAGCACCCGCTCTTCCAGCATCAGGTCGATCTTCAGGTCCGGATAGCGCTCATAGAGCTTGGCCAGCCGCGGCACCAGCCAGAGCGTGCCGAAGCCGGTGGTGGTGGTCACCTTGAGCTCGCCGAAGACATTCTCCTCGCTGTCGCGGATGCGGGCGGCGGTGGTGTCGAGCTTGCGCACCATCGAGGAGGTGGCCTCGAACAGCAATTCGCCCTGCTCGGTCAGGATCAAGCCGCGGGCGTGACGGTGAAACAGCGTGGTCGCCAGCGAATCCTCCAGCGCGCGGATCTGGCGGCTGACGGCGGATTGCGACAGGTGCAAAACATCGCCCGCATGGGTCAAACTCCCAGCGTCAGCGACGGCGTGAAATATTCTTAATTTATCCCAATCCATAACAGTGCTTTCTTGCGGCATCAGCCATGCAATCCGTGCAACCCTTATCACAGAAGATAGGGTGAACAACCCTGCAAAACGCCAACAAATCCGTTAATCCGGCAGCATGAGTGACCCATTATGGCACTGCGCTGCCTATCCCTGCGCCGGGCGCCGGATCGGCGGGCAGAATGCTGCCGCACAACCCCGATTCGCGCCCGTCGTCTTGAGCGGCGGACGATATGCCGCGCCTGACATAAATCATGGCAATCCGCCGCCGCGCAGCCTAAACAAGGCGCGTCGCGAGCAAGGGGAGACGAGCCATGGCGGTAGGGGTATTCGATTCGGGTCTGGGCGGGCTGACCGTGCTGGGCGCCGTCGCCGCCCGCCTGCCGGAGCTGCCGCTGGTCTATCTGGGCGACAACAAGCACACCCCTTACGGCGTGCGCGATGCCGAGGACATCTTCAACCTGACCTGCGCCGGCGTCGAGCGGCTGTGGGCCGAGGGCTGCGACCTGGTGATCCTGGCCTGCAACACCGCCTCGGCCGCGGCGCTGAAGCGCATGCAGGAGAAATGGCTGCCCGAGGACAAGCGCGTGCTGGGCGTCTTCGTGCCGATGATCGAGGCGCTGACCGAGCGCCGCTGGGGCGACAATTCGCCGCCACGCGAGGTCGCGGTCAAGCATGTGGCGCTGTTCGCCACCCCGGCCACGGTCGCCAGCCGCGCCTTCCAGCGTGAACTGGCCTTCCGCGCCATCGGCGTCGATGTCGAGGCCCAGCCCTGCGGCGGCGTGGTCGACGCCATCGAGATGGGCGACGAGATCCTGGCCGAGGCGCTGGTGACCAGCCATGTCGAGGCGCTTTTGCGCCGCATGCCGCATCCCGAGGCGGCGATCCTGGGCTGCACGCATTATCCCTTGGTCCAGGCTGCCTTCCAGAAGGCGCTGGGGCAGAATGTGACGGTCTATTCGCAACCGAACCTGGTGGCCGAGAGCCTGGACGACTATCTGAAACGCCATCCGCAGATGCTGGGCGCGGGCACGGTCTCGCGCTTCCTGACCACCGGCGACCCCGAGCGCGTCTCGGGCAAGGCCACGCAGTTCCTCCGCCATCCGATCAGGTTCGAAAGCGCCTGAACATGGAAAGCCATTCCAATGAAATCGCTTAAGAAAAAGCGTAGAATCCAGGTCCTGATCGCCGCTGCCGTCGCACTGTTGCTGGCCGTGGCGCTGATCGGCTATGGCTTCCGCGACGGCATCAACCTCTATCGCTCGCCCAGCCAGATGGCCGAGAGCCCGCCCTCGGCCGGCGAGGTGTTCCGCTTGGGCGGGCTGGTCGAGGAGGGCACGCTGATCCGCGGCGCCAGCGAGACCGTCAGCTTCAGCGTCACCGACGGCGGCGCCTCGATCCCGGTGCGCTTTACCGGCGTGCTGCCCGACCTGTTCGCCGAGGGCCAGGGCATGATCGGCACCGGCCGGATGGAGGGCGACACCTTCGTCGCGACCGAGATCCTGGCCAAGCACGACGAAAGCTACATGCCGCGCGAGGTCATCGACTCGCTCAAGGAACAGGGTGTCTACGAGGATCCGAACTCCTGACGCCCGACGTCCCGACGCAACGCGCGCCTGGTTAACGAAGGGTTAACCGCGTCACCGCAGCCTTGGCCCCGCTTCAGGCAAGGGGGCTGTGGATGAAGACGGTCGAGGAAATCGCGGCGGAAATCGTCGCGCGTGAGGGGGGCTATGTCAACGACCCCGACGATCCGGGCGGGGCGACGAATTACGGCGTGACGCTGGCAACGCTGCAAAGGCTGGGGATCGACAAGACCGGCGACGGCAGGGTGGACGTGGCCGACGTCAAGGCGCTGACCCGCGCCGATGCGGCGCGCATCTATGTCGAGCATTACTTCCGCCGGCCGCGGCTGGCGGAACTGCCGGCTTCGGTGCAGGCCTCGGTCTTCGACATGTATGTCAATGCCGGCACCAATGCGGTCAAGATCCTGCAGCGGCTGGTGACGCGGATGGGTTTTCCGGCCAGCGACGATGGCATGGTCGGGCCGGCGACGATCCGCGCCGCGACCCAGGCCGACCTGGCGGCGCCGGGCTATTTCGCCGACGCCTATGGCATCGCGCGGCGCAACTATTACTATGCGCTCGCCGATGCGCGGCCGGCCAGCCGCAAATATGCCCGCACCAAGGCCGGCGGCAAGGGCGGCTGGATCACCCGGGCCGAGGAGTTCATCTCGGCTAAGTATCACCTGACGGCGGCCGAGCATCGGGCGAGGGTGGCGACATGGGGGTGATGGACCGTTTTCTGGGCGCCGGCACCGCCGTCACCACGGTCGCCAATGCCGCGACCGGCATGGCCGAGGTGTTCCGCGAGAACTCGACAAGGCGCATGGAGTTGGACGAGGAGGCCTATGCCCGCGCCATGGCCCAGCTGACCGGCGAGTTCGCCGCCCAGCCGCGCGGCTGGTTCGACGGGCTGATGAACGGGCTGAACCGGATGCCGCGGCCGCTGCTGACCTTGGGCACCATCGGGCTTTTCGTCTATGCCATGGCCGAGCCGGTGGGCTTCGGGTTGCGCATGCAGAACCTGAACCTGGTGCCCGAGCCGCTGTGGTGGCTGCTGGGTGCCATCATCAGCTTCTATTTCGGCGCGCGCGAGGCGCATTACTTTCGCACCCGCCCGACGATGCGCAGCGCCGCGCCGATGACGCTGGCCGCCTTGCCCGAGGGCGACGGCTTCGAGGACAACCCGGCGCTGCGCGACTGGGCGGCGGCGCAGGCCGAGCATTAGCAGTGCAGCACTAGCGTCTCTGTGACAATCTGACGGGCGCGGGGGGCTGGCTTGCCGCCCGCGCCCCGGCTATTCTTCCGGCCAGCCACCCGGAGGAAGCCCATGATCGCCGAAATCGGCCATTTCGCCCTGATCCTCGCCTTTGGCGTGGCGATCTTCCAGATGATCGTGCCCATGATCGGCGCCGCCCGTGGCTGGAGCGGCTGGATCGACAGCGCAAGGCCCGCCGCGCTGGCGCAATTCGGGCTGATCGCGATTTCCTTCGTGGCGCTGACGCTGGCCTTCGTCAGCTCGGATTTCTCGGTCCTGCTGGTCTATGAGAATTCGCATACTGCCAAGCCCATGCTCTACAAGATCAGCGGCGTCTGGGGCAATCACGAGGGCTCGATGCTGCTCTGGGTGCTGATCCTGTCGCTGTTCGGCGCCGCCGCCGCCACCTTCGACGCCAACCTGCCGCCCCGGTTGCGGGCGCGGGTGCTGTCGGTGCAGGCCGCAATCGGCGTGGCCTTCCTGGGCTTCATCCTGTTCACCTCGAACCCGTTCCTGCGCATCGAGGCGCCGCCCTTCGACGGCCGCGACCTGAACCCGCTGCTGCAGGACCCCGGCCTCGCCTTCCACCCGCCGTTCCTCTATCTCGGCTATGTCGGGCTTTCGATGGCCTTCAGTTTTGCCGTCGCCGCCCTGATCGAGGGCAGGGTCGATGCCGCCTGGGCGCGCTGGGTCCGGCCCTGGACGCTGGCCGCCTGGATCTTCCTGACCATCGGCATCGCGCTGGGGTCCTGGTGGGCCTATTACGAGCTTGGCTGGGGCGGCTTCTGGTTCTGGGACCCGGTCGAGAATGCCAGCTTCATGCCCTGGCTGATCGCCGCCGCGCTGCTGCATTCCGCCATCGTCGTCGAAAAGCGCGAGGTGCTGAAAAGCTGGACCATCCTGCTGGCGATCATGGCCTTCGGCTTTTCGCTGATCGGCACCTTCATCGTGCGCTCGGGCGTCATCACCTCGGTCCACAGCTTCGCCAGCGACCCCGAGCGCGGCGTCTTCATCCTGGCGATCCTGGGGCTGTTCGTCGGCGGTGCGCTGACGCTCTACACCTTCCGCGCGCCGGCGATGCAGGCCAAGGGCGTCTTCGCCCCGGTCTCGCGCGAAGGCGCCCTGGTGCTGAACAATATCCTGCTGGCGGTTGCGGCCTTCGTGGTCTTCATCGGCACGGTCTGGCCCCTGGTGGCCGAGATGGCCTGGGACAAGAAGATGTCGGTGGGCGCGCCCTTCTTCGAAAAGGCCTTCACCCCCTTCATGCTGGCCCTGGCGATCGTCCTGCCTCTGGGCGCGATCCTGCCGTGGAAGCGCGGCAAACTGAAGCGGGCGCTGATGCCGCTGCGCGGCGCGCTGGCCTTTGCCGCGGCGGTGGCGGCGCTGGTCTTTGCCGTCTCGACCGGGCATTCGGCGCTGGCGGTGATCGGCGCCGGCCTGGGCGCCTGGCTTCTGGGCGGCGCGGCGGTGGACCTGTGGCTGCGCACCGGCAATTCGGGGCTTTCGCGGCTGGCGCGGCTGCCGCGCGCCGATTGGGGCAAGGCCATCGCCCATGGCGGGCTGGGCGTGACCTTCATCGGCATCAGCCTGCTGATGGCCTGGCAGGTCGAGGACATCCGCGTGGCGCAGGTCGGCCAGCCCTTCACCGTCGCCGGCTACGAGATCACCCTGGAAAAGGTCGAGGAACGACCCGGCCCGAACTACGACGCCACCATCGCCACCATGCGGGTCAGCCAGAACGGCCGCCAGGTCGCGCTGCTGCACCCGGAAAAGCGGGTCTATCCGGTGCAGGCCATGCCGACGACCGAGGCGGCGATCCAGAACGGCCTGTTCCGCGACCTCTACCTGGTCATCGGCGATCCGCAGCAGGGCGGCGGCTGGGCGGTGCGCAGCTATGTGAAGCCTTTCGCCAGCTGGATCTGGCTCGGCTGCGCGCTGATGGCGCTTGGCGGGCTGGTCAGCCTGTCGGACCGGCGCTATCGCGTCGCCGCCGGCGCCCGGCGCGGCATCGTCGCCCAACCGGCGGAGTGAGCATGCGCGCGCTGATCCTGGCCCTGTCGCTGCTGATCGCCCTGCCGGCCCTGGCCGTGCAGCCCGACGAGGTGCTGTCCGATCCCGCGCTGGAGGCCCGCGCCCGCGAGATCTCCAAGGTGCTGCGCTGCCCGGTCTGCCAGGGCGAGACCATCGACGAATCGAATGCGCCGATCAGCCGCGACCTGCGGCTCTATCTGCGCGAGCGGCTGGTCGCCGGCGACAGCGACGATGCGGCGGTCGCGGCGGTGGTGGACCGTTTCGGCGAATATGTCCTGTTCCAGCCGCCGGCGCGCGGCGTGAACTGGCTGCTCTATCTCGCCGGGCCGGTGATGGCCTTGCTGGCGCTGCTCACGGGCTGGCGCTTCATCCGCTCGCGCCGCCCGGCCGAGGAGCGCACCGAGACGCTCAGCGCCGAGGAAAAGGCCCGGCTCGATCAGATCATGCGCGACTGACGCGAGGTCCGGGCTTTTCGACCGTGCCCGCCTTGGGCAGGATGGCGGGCAAAAGCAGGGGGGACCGCATGAGCTTTCAGACCATCGCCGTGACGCATCAGGACGGCATCGCCCGGCTGGTCCTGGACCGGCCCGAGGTGATGAACGCGCTGAACCGCACAATGCGGGCCGAGATCGTGGCGGCGCTGACCGACCTGCCGCAGGGCACCCGCTGCGTGGTGCTGACCGGGGCAGGGCGGGCCTTCTGCTCGGGCCAGGACCTGACCGATGCCACCGGCGGCTTCGACGTGGAAACCATCCTGCGCGAGGAATACGAACCGATGCTCGCCGCGATCCGCGAGGCGCCGGTGCCGGTGATCGCAGCGGTGAACGGCACCGCGGCGGGGGCGGGGGCAAACCTGGCATTGGCCGCCGATGTGGTCATCGCCTGCGAAAGCGCCAGCTTCGTGCAGGCCTTCAGCCGCATCGGGCTGATCCCCGACGCCGGCGGCACCTATATCGTGCCGCGCGCCGTGGGCCAGGCGCGGGCCATGGGCATGATGCTGTTCGCCGACCGAATCCCGGCCGCGACGGCCGCCGACTGGGGCCTGATCTGGGAGGCCGTCCCGGACGCCGCGTTCGAGACGGTCATCGCCGCCCGCGCCCGCACGCTGGCCGAGGGGCCGACCGCCGCCTTCATGGCGATCCGTGCCGCGCTGCGCGCCTCGGCGGGCAACGACATGGCGGCACAGCTTGGCGTCGAGGCGCGGTTGCAGGGCGAAATGGCCCGCACCGCCGATTTCGCGGAAGGCGTCTCGGCCTTCCTGGAAAAGCGCGCGCCGCGGTTTCGCGGCCGCTAGCCGATCCGCATGAAACGCGGGTTGGCGTCGCGGTTGTCGAAGAACGGCACCGACTCGGGCGCGCGCAGCGGCCCGCCGCCGGCCCGCGCGATGATGCCCGCAAGTTCGGCCAGCACCACCTCGGTGATGAAGGGCAGGTCCAGCGCCCGCGCCTCGGCCAGGGGCACCCAATGCAGATGCGACAATTCGTCGCAGGCGCCGGCAAAGTCGTGGCGGTCGCCATGCAGGTGCTCGGCATCCAGCAGCAGGAAGCGGGCATCGAATCGCCGCGGCCGGCCCGGCGGCGTGATGGCGCGGAACAGATAGATCAGCGCCGAGGCATCGGGGGCAAGCCCGGCGCCGGCGTAATGGTCCCAGCCCTCGGGCGCGGCACCGGGATGGCCGGTCAAGAGCCCGGTCTCCTCGGCCAGCTCGCGCAGGGCGGCGGCGGCCAAGGCATGCGGATCGCTGGCCGCGCCGGGGCGCGGCTCGGCGGCCAGCCGGGCGGCGGTTTCGGGCGCAAGGCCGGCGCCCAGCCGGGCCGCGGCATCGGCGGCATCCACCGCGCCACCCGGAAAGACGTATTTCGACGGCATGAACACCGCCGCGGCGCCGCGCTGGCCCATCAGCACCGAAGGGCCGGCGGCTGCATGGCGGTCCAGCACCACCACCGTCGCCGCATCGCGGATCGGGATTTCGGCAGGGGTTTCGGCACTCACGGCGCGCTGGCCTCGAGGTGCGTCGCGCCTTCGCCGAAGCCATGCATGCGCCGCGCCCATTGGAAGCCGACGAAGCCGCCCTTGATGCGCGGCAGCAGGAGCAGCGACAGGATCACCGCGCCCAGGCCGAAGCCGATCAGCATCGACATGGCCGAGGGCCGATACATCATGTAGATCGCCAGCAGCAGCGGCGCGCCCAGATGCGAGACCAGCAGGATGGTCAGATAGGCCGGGCCGTCGTCGGCGCGCTGGTGGTGCAGCGCCTCGTCGCAATGGGCGCAAGCGCCGTTCACCTTGAGATAGCCGCTGAAGAGCTTGCCCTGACCGCAGGCGGGACAGCGCCCCAGCGCGGCGCGCAGCATAGCCTGTTTGATCGGACGGTCCGCGGTTTCGGCGGCGGCTTGGGGCATGGGCGCGCTCCTCTCGTGCTTGGCCCATATCTAGGGCATGGGCGGGCCGATGAAAAGTCCGCCTTGCCGCGCGGCGAAACGTCGCAGGCCGCAAGCGCGGGCTCAGGCGGCGATCATCTGCGGCGCGATGACGATGCGGTTGCGCCCCGAGGATTTCGCGGCAAGCAGCGCCCGGTCGGCACTGGCAAGCAGGCTTTCGGGGTCGGGGGCGGCCTGCTGCGGCGCGCGGGCCTCGCCGATCGCCACGCCGACCGAGACGGTCACCCCCAGCTCGGCGCTGTCGCAACCGGCGGGCAGGCGCACCGGCGCCGCCATCACCGCCTGGCGCAGATCCTCGGCCACGCGGCGGGCGGTGCGGACCGGGCAATCGGGCAGCACGGCCAGGAACTCCTCGCCGCCGATGCGGGCCAGCACCGCATCCTCGGGCAGGGCCGAGGCCAGGCGCGAGGCGACCTCGGCCAGCACCGCGTCGCCGGCGGGATGGCCGTGGATGTCATTCACCCGCTTGAAGCGGTCCAGGTCCAGCAGCATCACGGCCAGGTCGCGCTGACGCTCCTGCGCCTCGAAGGCCAGTTCCGACAGCCGGGGCAGGGCGAAGCGGCGGTTGTGCAGCCCGGTCAAGGGATCGGTCATGGCGAAATGCATGTTGCGCCGCGTCTCGTTGCGGCGCCGGTCGGCCTCGTGCTTGCGGGCGAGCTGCGTTTGCAGCCGCACCGCCGCCTCGGGGGCGAAATGCAGCGCGGCCAGATCCCAGGGCAGCACGTCACCCGCGCCCAGGTCCAGCGCCACCGGCATCATCTCGGCCCGCTCGGGGCGCAGCGCGACGACGAAGCCCGCGTCGCGCGAATGCGGGCGCGAGCGCAGTTCCGAGAGCAGCCGCAGCCCGTCGCCGGATTGGCGGATGTCGGCGGCGATCAGGTAAAGCTCGGCCACCTTGCCGGCCGCGGCCTCGGCCAGCGCCCGTTCGGGGTCGCTGACCGAGATGGCGAAATCCACCCGCGCCTGCAGGGCATGGCGCCAGCCCAGCGCCGTGGCGGGCTGGTCGGCGACGAAGACCGCGCGCGGCCGCGGATCGTGCAGGAAGGCGGCCGCCGGCTCGGCCATGCCGTGCGCGGGTTCGAATCCCGCCGTCTCGAACCCGGAAGCCTCGTGCCGCATCAGCCCGCGGATGCGGGCAAGCAGCGTCAGCTCGTCACCATCCGGGTCGATCAGCGCCGAGGCACCGGCCCGCAGCGCCGCGACCCGATCCTCGCCCCGCGCCAGCACCAGCACTGGCATGTCGCCGCCCTGCGGCAGCGCCCGCAGCGCCGCGCAAAGCATCGGGCCGCCGATATCGGGCAGACCGGTGCCGATCAGCACGATCTGCGGATGGATCAGCCGCGCCATGCGCAGCGCCTCCTGCCCCGAGGCGGCGGTCGCCACCTCGTAGCAGGCCGAGCTCAGCCGCACCTTCATGGTGATGCGGTTGGTCGGCGCGCCGTCGACGACAAGAATCCTTCCGGCCATGCTTTCGCCCGCTTTACACCTGCTGCGCTGCCGAGCATCTTGCGCGACAATGGTTAACAAATCCTTTCCAGCCGGCAGGAAAATGCCGGGACCCAGCACAAGGACGGCACAGGCATGACACCCGGCGAGGCGCGCGACATCGCGGACAGGGGCTTTGCGCATCTGGCGGGCGACCCGGACCTGGTGCAGGCGCTGCTGGCGCAATCGGGCTGCGACGCGGCCGGGCTGCGCGCCATGGCGGCGCAGCCGGAATTCCCGGTCTTCGTGCTGGATTTCCTGCTGGAGCAGGACCAGCGCGTGCTGGATTTCGCCCAGGCCGCCGGGCTGCGCCCCGAGCGGGTGCAGATGGCGCGCGCCGTGCTGGGCGGCGGCGATCCGTGGTGAACCGATCCGTCTAGGTGAATCTGCGCATTGCGGCGGCCGCGCGCATCGGCCTGAATGGACCACCGGCTTGCGGCTGGCCGAATTCAGGAGGTTGATCCGATGAAACGCATTTCCGTCCCCACGCTCGCGCTGGCGCTTTTCGCCGGGGCTGCCGTTGCGCAGACCGCGCCCAGCCCGGACATGGCGGTGGCTGCGGCCAAGAACCAGCTGGGCGTGCTGGAATATTGCCAGACCGAAGGGCATATCGACGGCACCGCCATCGAGACCCAGACCAGGATCATGGCGATGTTCCCGGCCGCCCAGGACGAAGCGGCGGTCGAGGCCAGCTATGAAAAGGGCAAAGCCGGCACGGTCAGCGCCATGGGCGTCGAACAGTCGCTGGCCGATGCCGCCAAGGCCCAGGGCGCCGACGAGGCCGCGCTGTGCAAGCAGATCGCCCAGGCGGTCGAGCAGGCGGCGGCGCAATTGCCGAAATAAGCCTGCGATCCTGGCAAGGCGCTCCCCGGAGCGATCCGGGGGCGCTTTTTCATGCCGGCTCTGTCGCGGTCAGGCGACCTCGGCAAAGACCTTGTCGAGCGCCTGTTCCAGCTTCTCGAACATCTCGTCCATCTGACCCTCGGTCAGGATGAAGGGCGGGCACAGCACCACCGACTGCCCCAGCGGCCGGCAGATCAGGCCCAGGTCGGTGCAGGTGTTGGCGATGCGCTCGCTGACCGACAGATCGGCCTCGAACGGGGTTTTCGTGGCCTTGTCGCGCACCGCCTCCAGCGCCCACATGAAGCCCACGCCGCGATATTCGCCGATGTTCGGCTTTTCGGCCAGACGCTTCAGCCCCGCCTCGAAACGCGGGGCGAGGCGGTTCACGTTCTCGGCCAGGCCCTCGTTCATCACCACGTCGATGGCCTTCAGCGCGATGGCGCAGCCGACCGGATGGCCCGAGGCGGTGAAGCCATGCGGGAATTCCTCGATCGCCTCGACCGCCGCCTGCACGCGGCCGGCCAGCTCCGGCCCCAGGATCACCGCGCCCATCGGAAAGAACCCCGCGGTGAGGTTCTTCGAGGAAATGATCGCGTCGGGGGTAAAGCCATAGGTCTGGCAGCCCCAGGTGTTACCGGTGCGCCCGAAGCCGCAGATCACCTCGTCCGAGATCAGGGGAATGCCGTATTTCCTCAGGATCGGCTGGATCGCCTGGAAATAGCCCTTGGAGGGCGGGATGACCCCGCCCGCGCCCATCACCGGCTCGGCAAAGAAGCCGGCGATGGTGTCGGCGCCCTCGCGCTGGATGGCTTCTTCAAGCTCGCGCGCCAGCCGGGCGGTGAACTGCTCCTCGGTCTCGTCTTGCGCGCCAAAGCGCCAGTAATGCGGGCAGGTCAGGTGGATGAAGCCCGGCAGCGGCAGGCCGAAGACCTCGTTATAGGGCTTGCCGGTCATGCTGGCCGAGACCGCGGTAACGCCGTGATAGGCGTTCCAGCGCGTCAGGATCTTGCGCTTCTGCGGATTGCCCTCGGCGGCGTGCAGGAACCACAACAGCTTGACCATGGTGTCGTTCGCCTCGGAGCCCGAGTTGGTGTAGAACACCTTGCCGCTGGCGAAGGGCGAGACCTCGACCAGTTTTTCGGACAGCATCACCGTCTGGTCGGACATGCGGCCGAAGAAGGCGTGATAGCCGGGGAACCGCTCGTATTGCGCCTTGGCCGCGTCGATCAGCCCGCGGTGGTCAAAGCCCGCGACCATGTTCCACAGGCCCGAATTGGCATCCAGGTAGCGCCGGCCATGGACATCGACGACATAGGGCCCCTCGCCATGCGTCAGCACCACCGTGCCGCGCTGGTGGATGCTCGGCATGTCGGTGAAACCATAGAGCGAGAATTCCTCGGCCCTGGCTTCCCAGCTTTGCGGTTGGTTCATCGCGGCCTCCTCAAGCGTGCGTCGGGCCGAGGCTAGCCGGGCCGCGGCAGCGGTTCAATGGGGCGCGACCTTGGTCCGGCTTGCCGCAGCGGTCGCCGCGGCGCAGGATGGCGGCAGGGGGAAAGGCTCATGCGGAAACTGCTCTTGGCACTGGCGCTGCTGCCCGGGATGGCGCAGGCCGAGGCGCTGCTGATCGCGCCGGTGAAACTGCTCGATACCTCGCACGAGGCGCGCGACCAGACGGCCGAACACGCCCGGCGCCAGGCGCTGCTGGCCGAGGTGCTGGCGGCCGAGATGTCGGCAACCCTGCTGCCCGCCGAGGCGGTGGCCGAGGCCTGCCCGCAGGAGACCGCCGATTGCCTGGTCACGCTGATGCGCGAACGCGGCGCGGATCGCGGGCTGTTCATCGTGGTGCAAAAGGCCAGCACGCTGATCCTGCAGGTCTTTGCCAGCCTGGTGGACCTCGAGGCCGGCAAGCTCATCACCCACGAGGAGCTGAACTTCCGCGGCGACAACGACGAATCCTGGCGCCGCGCCGGCGTCTTCCTGGCCCGTCAGCTGCGCGACTGAGGCGCGATCAGCCCGATCTCGCGCAGCGCCGCCTCGATGGGCGTCATGCCACCCCCGCGCATCGCCTTGACCAGCGCGTCGAAGCGCGCGCGCAGCGCGGCCTTCTCGGACCCGCGGCAGTCGTTCCAGGGCCGGCCCTGCAACGACATGTGCAAGACGTAATACCAGATGAAATGCGGCCGCGTCCCGGCGCGCAGCATGGCGGCATAGGCGTCATGCGCCCCCATGGCGCGCAGCGTCTCGGCATCCGCCACGCCGGCCTCGCGCAGCGCCTGCGCCGTGGCCGGGCCGATATTCGGAATGCTGGTCAGGTCCGTCATCTTGCGCCCGCACTTTCCAAGTCCCGCATCTTGCTGTATCAGCGCCGCATCCTCAAGGACAGCGCGGCATGACGGACCAAGCCAAGACCCCGGCGGCGAAGAAGCTTTTCATCAAGACCTACGGCTGCCAGATGAACGTCTATGACAGCCAGCGCATGGCCGAGGCCATGGGCGCCGAGGGCTATGTCCTGACCGAGAACCAGGCCGAGGCGGACATGGTGCTGCTGAACACCTGCCACATCCGCGAAAAGGCCGCCGAGAAGCTGTATTCCGACCTGGGCCGGCTGAAGCCCCTGAAGGCCGAGCGCCCCGACCTGAAGATCGGCGTCGCCGGCTGCGTGGCCCAGGCCGAAGGCGCCGAGATCCAGCGCCGCATGCCCATCGTCGATCTGGTCGTCGGCCCGCAGGCCTATCACCGGCTGCCGGCCATGGCCCGCGCCGGCGGCGGCGTCGACACCGAATTCCCGGCCGAGGACAAGTTCGAGCACCTGCCGAAGCCCGCCGCAACCCGGCGCGCGCCCGCCGCCTTCCTGACCGTGCAGGAGGGCTGCGACAAGTTCTGCGCCTTCTGCGTGGTGCCCTATACCCGCGGCGCCGAGGTCTCGCGCCCCGTCAGCCGCATCCTGGCCGAAGCTCGCGACCTGGTATCGCGCGGCGTGCGCGAGATCACGCTTCTGGGCCAGAACGTCAACGGCTGGCACGGCGAGGGGCAAGGCGGCGAATGGGGCTTCGGCCGGCTGATCCGCGCCCTGGCGGAAATCGACGGGCTCGACCGCATCCGCTACACCACCAGCCACCCGAACGACATGGCCGACGACCTGATCGAGGCGCATCGCGACGAGCCGAAGCTGATGCCCTATCTGCACCTGCCGGTGCAATCGGGCAGCGACCGCATCCTCAAGGCGATGAACCGCAAGCATACGGTCGCGGAATACCTGCGGCTGATCGACCGCATCCGCGACGCACGGCCCGACATCATGCTGACCTCGGATTTCATCGTCGGCTTCCCGGGCGAGACCGACCGGGACCACCAAGACACGCTGGACCTGGTGGCGCGGGTGAATTTCGGCACCGCCTTCAGCTTCAAATATTCGCCGCGCCCCGGCACGCCCGCCTATGAGCGGCCCGAGGTCGACAGCGACCTTGCCGACGCCCGGTTGCAGGAATTGCAGGCGCTGCTGACCCGCCAGCAGAAGGCCGCGCAGCAGGGCATGGTCGGGCGCGAGCTGTCCGTGCTGTTCGAAAAGCCGGGTCGGTTGCCGGGTCAGATGGTCGGCAAGTCGGACTACCTGCACGCGGTCTTCGTCGAGGCGCCCCGGGCGCAGGTCGGCGACCTGCTGCGGGTGCGCATCACCGCCAGCGCGCCGAATTCGCTGGCGGGCGAGTTGGTCGGCTGAGCGCGGCCTATTTGCCGTTCAGCGCGTCCAGTTCCGGAAACTTGTTCCAGGGCACGTCGCTGCGGTTGCAGATCGGATGGTCCAGCTCTCCGCCGATGGGCTTGCCGTCGCGCAACGGGATGCCGATGCTGTGCACGCCGGTATAGACGCCCTTGACGTTCTTGCTGTCGGCGCGGACGCAGACGCCTTGCACGCCATTGTCCAAATCCGCGACATTCGAGATCTCGGCATAGCGGATCGAGGCCGGGTCATAGGCCACCCGCGCCGCCCCCTCTACCAGCAGCGCCCGCAGCTCCGGGCTGGGCGGGGTCGAGCGGGCGATGATCTCGCCATAGCGGTCGCCCTCCTGGCTTGCGCAACCCGCCAGCAACAGCAGGCTCGCCGCAAGGGTCATGCCGGTGTTTTTCATCTGCCCATCCTCGCTCGGTGATCTTCGCTGCCGAGGCTAACGGCCTTTCGCCGCGAAGGAAAGCCCGCGGCGAGCGCCTCGAAAGTTTCTGGAGTTCGGCGGTATTGCGTTGAAAAATGGCGGAAGCGGAGAAGTTAAGCATGGCAGCGCGGTCCCGTTGGATATCGCTGCCGAAGCCCTGTCGTCGGGCAAAGGCGCGGCAGCAAAGGGCATAACACGTTGATTCATATCATTGATCAGGACTGTCAGGGGGTTAATGCAAACAACACCCGTGTCCTCGGTCAAAAAAACCGGCGAAACTCCTGCGCATGGGGTGTGGAACAATACCTGCCGGCGCAATGTTCCGAATGAGCCAACCATCTCAAGGCCATGCCGACGTTGAAATGCGGCCCATCTGCGTGTTCACTTCACATACAGAGCCGGCACGAACCAAAAAAGGGAAATGCAATGCTGAAGCCTGTCTTGCTGTCGCTCATCGCCTTCGCCGCCGGTCTCGGCACCGCCCAGGCCGAGGTCGTCGTGTCGTCAAAGATCGATACCGAGGGCGGGGTGCTGGGGCAGATCATCCTTCAGGTGCTGGACCATGCGGGCATCCCGACGCGCGACCGCATCCAGCTGGGCGGCACGCCGATCGTTCGCGAGGCGATCCTTGCGGACGAGATCGACATCTATCCCGAATATACCGGCAACGCCGCCTTCTTCTTCAACCGCGCCGACGAGCCGATCTGGCAGGATGCGCGCGCGGGCTTTGAGGCCGCGAAGCAACTGGACCAAGAGGCCAACGGCATCGTCTGGCTGGCCCCTGCCCCCGCCAACAACACCTGGGGCGTCGCCCTGCGCTCGGATCTGGCCGAAGAGGCGGGCGTGGGCACATTCTCGGAGTTCGGGAAATGGGTGGCGGGGGGCGGCCAGGTCAAGCTGGTCGCCTCGGCCGAGTTCGTCAATTCGGCCCCGGCCCTGCCCGCCTTCCAGAAGGCCTATGGCTTTACGCTGACGCCGGACCAGTTGATCGTGCTGTCGGGCGGGGACACGGCCGCCACGATCCAGGCGGCGGCAAACGGCACCAGCGGGGCGAATGCGGCCATGGTCTATGGCACCGACGGCGCGCTTGCCTTTTCCGGCCTGACGGTGCTGCAGGACGACAAGAACGTGCAGCCGGTCTATCAGCCCGCACCTATTGTCCGGACCGAGGTTCTGGCCGAATATCCGCAGATCGCCGAACTGCTGGAACCGGCTTTCGCGGGGCTGGACCTTGAAACCCTGCAAGGGTTGAACGGACAGGTTCAGGTCGAGGGCCTGCCCGCCGCCGAGGTGGCGCGGGCCTATCTGACCAAGGCCGGGCTGCTGGACTGAGGATGCCGGTGCCGCGCATCGACCGGCTGTCGGCCGTCATGGCCCTGCCGCTGCTGGCGTTCCCGGCGCTGACGGCATTCGGCTTTCGTCCCAACCGGATCGCGCCGCCGCAGCCCCGGACCTGGGCCGAGGCCATCGGCTGGCCCCTGACCGGCGCGCTGCTTGCCGGGATCGTTCTGCTGGCGGTCGCGCTGCTTTTGCTGCGACGCCCGGGAATGCGGCTGCTGCTGCTTGCCGGCGCATTGGCCGCGCTGGTGGTTCTGCTGGGGCGCGGGGCGGCGCTGCTGCTGGAGCAGGCGGCGCCTGCGGCGCGGGTCTCGCCCGGTGCGGGGTTCTGGCTGGCCGCCGGGACGCTTTTGCTGCTGCTGGTGGACGCCGTCGCGCGGATGCGGCCCGGCCCGGCGGCACGGGCGGCGCTGCTGGCCTGCACGGTGGCGGGGGTCGCGGTGCTGCTTGGCTCGGGCACGCTGGCCGGTCTTTCGGCCGCCGCCGAGTTCCGGCTGCGCGCGGACGCCTTTCACCAGGCGACCGCGGACCACCTGGTCCTGGCCTTCGGCTCGTTTCTGGCGGCGCTGGGGGTCGGCCTGCCGACGGGGCTTGCCATCCAGCGCCATCCGGGCTTGCGCGGTCCGGTGCTGAACTTGCTGACGCTGATCCAGACCATCCCCTCGATCGCGCTGTTCGGGATGCTGATCGTGCCGCTGGCCTGGGTCGCGGCCCATGTCCCCGGCGCGGCGGAGGCGGGGATCAGCGGGATCGGCACGGCGCCGGCGCTGATCGCGCTGTTTCTCTATTCGCTGCTGCCCATCGTCGCCAATACCGTCGCCGGGCTCGATGCCGTGCCGCGCGAGATCACCGAGGCGGCGCGCGGCATGGGCATGACCGAGGCCAGGCGGCTGTGGTCCATCGACCTGCCACTGACCCTGCCGGTCATTCTGGCCGCCGCGCGCATCGTCCTGGTGCAGAATATCGGGCTGGCCACCGTGGGGGCGCTGATCGGCTCGGGCGGCTACGGCAGCTTCATCTTCCAGGGCATCGGCCAGACGGCGACCGACCTGATCCTTCTGGGCGTGATCCCGACGGTGGCGCTGGCCTTCCTGACATCCTCGGTCATGGACCTGCTGATCGCGCTTTCCGGGGGGCAGCCGCAATGATCGAGCTCCAGGCCCTGACCAAGACCTATGGCGGCAGGCCGGTGGTCGACGAGGTCACCGCCCGCTTCGCGAAGGGCACGCTCACCGCCATCGTCGGCAGTTCCGGTTCGGGCAAGACGACGCTCTTGCGGATGATCAACCGGCTGGTCGAACCCACATCGGGGCGGGTGCTGATCGACGGCCAAGATGCCAGCCGCATCCCCGAAACCTCCCTGCGTCAGGGCATCGGCTATGTCATCCAGGGCTATGGGCTGTTTCCGCATTGGACGGCGGCGCGCAATATCGGCGTCGTCCCGACCCTTCTGGGCTGGCCCAGGGCCCGGATCGCGGCCCGCGTCACCGAGCTGTTGCAGATGCTGCAGCTTAACCCGGCCGAAATCGCCGGCCGCTATCCGCATCAGCTTTCGGGCGGGCAGGCGCAGCGGATCGGCGTCGCGCGCGCCCTGGCCGCGCGCCCCGATGTGCTGCTGATGGACGAGCCTTTCGGCGCGCTGGACCCGCTGATCCGGCGCCAGGCGCAGCGCGATCTGGCCCGGATCCGCCGCCAGCTGGGCACGACGATCGTCCTGGTCACCCATGACATGAACGAGGCGCTGTATCTGGGCGATGCCATCGCCGTGATGCGGCACGGCCGGTTCGAGCAGTTCGACACCCCGGACCGGATCATCCGCGCGCCCGCCACGCCCTTCGTGGCCGATCTGGTGGGGGAAACGGGCCGCGCCCTGCGCCTGCTGGCGCTGCATCCGGTCGGCTCGCTGTCGCGCGCGGGCGAGGCCCAGGGCGAGCCGGTCGATGTGGCCGCGTCGCTGTCGGACGCGCTGGCCGAGATGATCTGGACCGGGCGCGACCGGTTGCCGGTGACCGATGCGCAGGGGCAACGGCTTGGCATCGTCACGCGCGAGGACATCCTGGCGCGGGGCCGGGAATGACGGCGCTGCGCTGGATCATCCTGATCGGCGTGACGGGCGGGCTGATCCTGTTTCCCGCGCTGTTCGAGCCGCTGCTGCGCCCCTTCGCGCCCGCGGGCGGGCCGGCGATCTACGACCGCGCATCGCTGGCCAGCCTGACCGCCTCGCATCTGGCGCTGGTGGCGCTGGCGATGGTCCCCTCGACCCTGATCGCGCTGTCGCTGGCCATCCTCGTCACCCGCCCCGCCGGGGCCGAATTCCTGCCCATGGCCCGGGTGCTGGCGAATATCGGCCAGACCTTCCCGCCGGTCGCCGTGCTGGCGCTGTCGGTTCCCTTGCTGGGCTTCGGCGCCCGGCCCACGGTGCTTGCCCTGTTCCTCTATGGCCTGCTGCCGATCTTCGAGAACGCGCTGGCGGGGCTGCGGGCGGTGCCCGGCTCGGTCCTGCTTTCGGGCAAGGCGATGGGCATGACGCCGCGCCAGGTGCTGGCGCAGGTCGAGATGCCCCTTGCCTTGCCCCTGATCCTGGAAGGGATCCGGATCTCGATCATCATTGCGCTGTCCACGGCGACCATCGGCTCGACCGTCGCGGCGCGCAGCCTGGGCGAGGTGATCATTGCCGGGCTGACCTCGAACAATCCGGCCTATGTCGTCCAGGGCGGGGTGCTGACGGGCTGCATCGCCGTGCTGCTTTACGATGCCTTCGGGCTGCTCATCGAGATTGCGAAGCGCCGAACCGGCAGAGAGCCCCAGCAGGCAACCTGAAGGAGCCTTGCGCCCCTCCGGGAAGTGGGTCCGGCCAGCAGAATCGGCTGATCTTTGCCCCTCGGTTATTGACGATCCAACGGCGGCACGGACCTTGCAGGTGGCGGCGCGAGGGATGGACCGACACTGTTTGCGTGGGCGTCCAGTCGTCTAGCCCTCCCAAGGGCTTGCATGACTCCGCCCGAACGCTCGACGCCCTGTCACGGGCCACGGACGCGCGTTGCGAAACGGCGCATTTGCGGCACGGGGCCGGGCCGGGATGGTTCCCGTGCCCGGCCGTGCCCTTATTCCTGTTCCAGCAGGTCGGTGATCCGGCGCACGGCGACGCGGCGATTGGCGCGGTCGTCGCCCTCGCCCGGGACCAGCAGGAACTGCTCGCCATAGCCCTGCACGACCATGTTCTCGGGCGGGATGTCGTAATATTCTGTCAGCGCCAGC
This sequence comes from Paracoccus sp. DMF, assembly GCF_004407025.1. Classification (NCBI taxonomy): domain Bacteria; kingdom Pseudomonadati; phylum Pseudomonadota; class Alphaproteobacteria; order Rhodobacterales; family Paracoccaceae; genus Paracoccus; species Paracoccus sp. DMF. Next base: position 2,893 of record NZ_SOKV02000033.1, on the reverse strand, counting down.
GCCACCGATTCGGCCCGCCGGTCCGACAGCGCGAGATTGGCCGCGGGCGAGCCGACCGCGTCGGTATAGCCCTCGATCATATAGACCTCGTTCGGATTTTCGTCGATGGATTGGCGGATCACGCTGCCCAAGGTGGCCAGTTGCTCGGCCTGCTCGGGGGCCAGGGCGGCCGAGCCGCTGTCGAAGGTCACGTCGGCCACGTTGACCGGGGCGACCAGCGAGCGGACCTCGGGGATGTCGCGGATCTGGCCCAGGGTAAAGCGGCGATCGACCGCGCTTTCCTGCAACAGCGCCTCGCGCAGCGCCGATTCGTCCAGCGGGCGGCTGGCATATTCCACCGGCGCCGGCGCAGGCAGGGTCGAGATCTGGACCGGCCGCACCACGCTGTCGCCGATCAGCCGGGTCTCGCGCCCGTCGGGGCCGATCAGCGTGCGGCGCAGGATGTTCATGTCGGCGTCGCGGATCGTCACCACGCGGCTGCCGTCGGCGCGCAGCACCGTGGTGCGGGACGAGCCGTCGGCGAAATTCTCGGTGCTGACGTCCGAGCCGGGGCGATACAGCAGCGCGTTGTCGTCGCGCACGATCTGCTGGCTGCCGTCGGGCAGGGTCAGCACCGCGCGGTCGCCGCTGTTGAAGGCGACCTGGCGGTTGTTCGACATCATCTTGCCGACCGCGAAACCCGCGACGCCCGCCAGCAGCAGCTTGGCGATGTCGCTGCCGTGGTCGTCGTCATCGTCGTCCCTGGAGTCGTAATAGCGGCGGTCGAGGTCGCGCTCTCGGCGGTCGAGGCGTTGCTCCTCGCGGCGCAGCTCGCGTTCGCGGCGTTCCAGGATCCGGCGCGTCTCCTCGGGCGAGAGGGCGCGGCTGCCGTCGCGGATTGAGGTGCGGAACTCCTGGTCCGGGCGGCGGAAGTCGTCGCGCCCGATCTTGCGCCGGATCACCGTTTCGTCATCGTCGCGCCTGCGGTCGCTGTCCTTGCGGTCATCGTCGCGCCTTGCCATTGCGGCAAGTGCGGCGGCGGCCGGCGCGTGGTCCTGCGCGGCGGCGCGGCGGGCCAGGTCGTTGGGGCGGAAGCCGCGTTCGGGCGCCGGCAGGCGCGCGGCGCCGTTCCCCTGCCGCAGCCGTTCGCGAAGCTCTTGCGGAGAGCGGGGTGCAGTCAGGTTCTGGCCGTCCTTGACCCCGTTCGCCGCATTGCGCGGCGGCTGGCCGTCCGGGCCACGGGCCAGCGGCTGCGGGGTCTTGCGGTCGCTTTCCCTCATCTTCTCGCGCAGGGTGTCGGCATCCATCGGCGCCGGCCGCGGCTGCCCGCCCTCGGCGCGCGGAGGCTGCTTCCTGCCTTCACCATTGCCGTTACCGGCGTTGCGGGTCGGCTGGCCGTCCTGCTGCGGCTTGCCATTCTGCTGCGGCTTGGCGAGCTGTTGCGGCTTTCGGTCCTGTTGCTGCCTTTCGGCCGGCTGCGCGGGCGGCTTGGGCGCGGCCTTGGGCTCTTGCGTCCGGCTGATTCCGGCCGGGGCGTCGCGCCGGGGCTGCGGGGCTGGTTTCGCGGCCTGCTGCCGGTCCTTGGCGGGGGCGGGCTTTTGCGCCGCCTTCGGGCCGGGATCCTGCCGCTTGGCGTCCTGCGCCCGGGCGTTTTCCTGCGCGGGTCTGGGCTGCTGCGCCTCTGCCCGCGGCTTTTGCTGCGGCTGCGGCTTCTGCTGCTGGGGCTGAGCCTTGGGTTGCTGTGCGGCAGGCTTTTCCGGCTGCTTCCGGGCGGCCGGCTTTTGCTGCTGGCGCTTTTCAGGCTGCTTTTGCTGGGCGGCGGCCTTCTGGCGCTGCTGCTGTTTCTCCTTGGCCTGCTCGGCCTTGCGCCTGATCATCTCGGCCTGAGCCAGGCCCTGGTTGTCCTGGGCCAGCACGAGATCGGGGGCGATCAGCGAGAGGCAGGCCAGGATGGCGGTTGTCGTCTTGAAGATGCGACGCATGTCGGGTTCTTTCGGTTGGCGCGGATGCAGGGTCGCAAGCTAACATTTCCTGCCGCACGCAGTTCCCGAACAAGCCTGTGATCACAACGTGAGCGGCGGATTTCAGCCGCCATGTCGCAATGCCCGCCGATGGGGGGCGGGGCCCGCGCCCTGGTTCGAAAGGGCGTTACGCCCGTGGCAGGCGCGCAGCGGACGAAGCGCGCGAGCGGAGAAGCTCATGCATCGCCGTCGCCCTTCTTTTCCCGCGCAGCCGGGCGAAGGCGGGGCCGAAGACGCCGACGAGATGAGCTGCCGAACCTGCAGCGCCCCCGGCCGGGATCGCTTCTGGCGGCAAGCCGAGCCACCTGGTGACGAGCGCCATGGCAAGGCTGCCCATCCCTGCCGCAATCAACCCGCCGAGCAGGACGTGCCGCAGCGCGTCGCGCAAGCGCATCCTCGTGGTCAGCGCGTTGGTCGCCCCGCCGAGCGCACCTCAAGCGGCGAGGATCACCGCCGTCGATGTCGCGAGCTCCTTCAGCACCGCGGCGAGGAACCGGTCTCGTCGTTTAATCTGCGGATCTCCAGGAGTGGAATCGAGGTGATCGAACCGAGGCGTCCGAGGTCGAGGGCTGACGTCGAGCGTGTCGGTGTTGAAGCGGACGGGCACGTCGAACGCGAAGCCCGTCGTGATGACGACGCCTGCACCGGGTGCTTGGCCGCTCGAGTTCCCAGAAGTCTCCGCGAACGCAAGAGATGGCTTCAACGCCTTCGTGAGCAACCCATCATTCCTCGGGAGAAAAAAATATCACTACAGCATCTGGCGATGCCTATCGTCTCGCGATAGTCACCACAACGTCGGATAATGCCAAGGGCGCTGCGGACTTTTCAGCGTATTTTCTACTTTGCGCAAATCAATTGATTAGGCTCCAGACTCATTAACTTTAGAGCCAGAA